>CAZURY010000057.1:0-9113 GCA_964623145.1 uncultured Desulfobulbus sp.
ACAGCCACGTCATCTTCGAAGTCTCCGCTGCGCTACGCTTATCTGCACGATCGCGCCTGCCCGCATAACGGACTATAGCGAACAGACGCGCTTGCGCAAATATGACGCGGCTGTAAGCAGTTACAGGTCTGAGGTAATGAAAACGCATAGTTATTCGCCCTGTAAGGAATTACAAAATTTGATCTATCCTGAATTTACTATCTTAACAATTATTTTCGTGTTTTTTGTGGAAAAAATAAACTCGAAATTCGAATAGTGAAATCCGAAACAAATTTCAATTGGAAATTTTTACTGGTTGTACCATGCCCATGGCGTGGTGCAGGGAGGATACCTTGTTGATTCCGGTTTATCCGGGTTGGGTCTATGTCTTTCTGCGTTGGGATAATTGGAATCGTTCACCAGGATGCTGGTGAGCGTTTACGTACATCCAGGCCGGCTCATCGTCCTTTGGTTTGAAATGCCTGCCATAATTTGAACAATGCCTGCCCGCATTTCGGATCAGGAATATTCTCCGTCATTTGCCGAAAAGATTGTTCCTCTTTCCGGTTGATTGCCCGATTGGGTATTGTGATTTTTTCCGGTACCAGCCTACTTTCCTGCGGATGCTGTAAGCACCTGATATCCTTTATAATTATTGACTCAAGACAGTCGTTTACCTTGGGGATCAGGCTGGCTTTTGCAAAACTGATTTCCTGCATCCAGACAGAACTGTCCACGTACAGCCACAGGGTATCTTTTCGAAACCAGGCAGGGGTAACATGGGCAGCAATGTCCATGCCCACAAGGCTCTCCCATTGCCGGGCCAGGAGATAAAACTGTCGGTAATTCGGGCCAATGTGATTGACGATCACCTGCTCGAGGCATTGACTGAGCGATTGTTGCCGGTGTTTAATTCTTTTCATCCCTGATACCGGGTAATGCAATGGGCAAAGGGGAATTCCGCACGGGCGGATATTCCCCTTTGTTGGAACCGATATATACCCCCTGATAGAGCAGGGGTGATGGACAGATTAATAGTTATCCAGGTAGTTCTCCAGCTCCCAATCGGTTACTGCCGTACGATAACTATCCCATTCTTTTTCCTTGCCTTCAATATACTTGGTAAAAATATGCTCGCCAAGAGCCTCTTTGGCAATGGGATTGGCTTTCAACTCGTTGATGGCTTCTTCCAGGTTTGCCGGCAGGCTGTCGATACCTGCGGCTTCCTTCTCGGCAGCAGTCATCTTGAAGATATCCTGATCAACGGAATCGGGCGCCTGCAGGTTATTCTTCACACCGTCCAGACCCGAAGCCAGCATCATGGCAAATCCGAGATAGGGATTACAGGCCGGATCCGGACAACGAACCTCGGTTCGTGTTCCCATGCCACGGGAGGCAGGGATACGGATCAGAGCGGAACGGTTGGATGCGGACCAGGCAACATAGACAGGAGCCTCGTAGCCGGGGACAAGACGTTTGTATGAGTTGACCAGCGGATTGGTTACAGCAACAAATCCTTTGGCATTCTTGGCGATACCGGCAATGTACTTGTAGCAGGTCTCCGAGAGTTGCAGTGGGCCGTTTTCATCAAAGAAGGCATTGGTGCCGTCGAGGTTGAAGAGTGACTGGTTGGTGTGCATTCCGGAACCGTTGATGCCGAAAACCGGTTTGGGCATAAAGGTGGCATGCAGGCCGTGTTGGGCGGCTATGGAGCGAACAACCCATTTAAAGGTCAGGGTGTTGTCGGCGGCGGTGAGAGCATCGGCATACTTGAAGTTGACCTCATGCTGGCCTTCGGCAACCTCATGATGGGAGGCCTCAATTTCAAAACCCATGGCTTCCAGGGTTTCAATAATTTCACGACGACAGTTGATGCCGCAGTCATCGGGATCAACGTCAAAATAACCGGCCACGTCATGGGTAATGGTTGTCGCATCGCCCATCTCATCTTTTTCAAACAGGAAAAATTCAGCCTCGGTACCCACATTCATTGTGTATCCCATGTCTTTGGCCTCGGCCAGGACACGCTTGAGATTGTTGCGGGGACAGCCCTCAAAAGGTGTTCCATCGGATTTATAGACATCGCAGATGATGCGGGCGGCATTGGTCCCTTCCTGATCCCTCCAGGGAAGAACACAAAAGGTGTCGTAGTCAGGTTTCAGATACATATCCGACTCGTTAATGCGGACAAAACCATCAATGGATGAACCGTCAAACATCATTTGACCATCCAGCGCCTTCTCTATCTGGCTCAGCGGAATGGCGATATTTTTCATAAATCCGAAAATATCGACAAATTGCAGCCGGAAGAAGTGCACGTTTTGCTCTTCAATGATTTTCATTATCTCTTCGCGCGTCATGTTCCATCTCCTTGTTCTTGGATGATTGATAAAATGATCCGGCGCTGACCGGACACACATTCCTTACCATTTTAAGTGCATTTCAGCATTATTTATTTCGACCTCGATTTAGTTATTATCAATCTCATCCAGGCCGATTATTTTAAGAAGCGTCTGCCGAACTTTTTCCTGCTGCCGGTTGTCAATCAGCTTGCCGCCGTCGCGCTGCAGGACGTAAAAAATATCAATTAACTGTTCCACTTCAGTGGCGATTCTGGCCCGGTGTATATCAAGACCAAAATCAGAGAGGGTCTGGGTGAGCTGGTACAAAGCCCCCGGTGCATCCCCGCCATAGACTTCGATAACGGTGAATCTGCGGGAGGAAACATTATCGAGCACTACTTTCATTTCCGGCTGCTGTACCTTGCGCCGTGGTTTTAAACCAAAACCCTGCTTTTTACTGTGTAGTTGCAGGCCGACATCAAGCCGATAATTAACCGCCTTGTTCAGGTCTTCTTCAAGCGCCTGCCAGTTTTGTTCATCAAATTCGGTCTCGACAACGGGTTGCACATCAAGAACATCAACAACGGTACCATCGGGCCAGGTAAAGATCTGGGCGGCAAGAACTGAAAAGTTATGCAGGGCAAGCACGCCGCATAACTTGGCCAGCAGGCCCGGCCTGTCTTTGCTCAGCATAAGAAGCGACCAGTATCCCTGACGGGCTTCGGGAAAAAGGAGAACCCGTTGCTGCAGCTTGCCGGCATAATCCCTGTGCAGCCGCAGGTGCCGCACCACAAGTTCGGGGGTGAAACTTGTCAGATAGTCCTCGGGCAGATCCCCTACCCGCATGTGTAGATCCGGTATGTCTGCTGCCAGGTCCGAGACCCTTTGCCGCAGCCAGGAAGCGCCCTGGCCCTCTACTTCCTCAGTGTCCTTCCCGGATATACAGGCGGCGTCCAGGCAGGATTTTGTTTTCAGGAAAAGCTCTGCCAGCAAGGTTGCCTTCCAGGTTGACCAGGCGGAAGGACCGGTCGCCTTTGAGTCGGCAATGCTCAATAAATACAGCATGGTCAACCTGTCAATGGTGGCGATAAGTTCGGCTGTTTGGCGGATGAACTGCTGGTCCTCAAGGTCTCGGCGCAGTGCATTTTCAGGTAAAAAGAGGTGGTAGCGAACAAGAAAGGAAAGTATGTCGATTTCTTCCTGCGGCAGACCAATACGTTTGCCGACATCTTTAATCATGTCGGCGCCGAGTTTTGAGTGGTCGGTATGATGGCCTTTGCCGATGTCATGGAGCAGGGCCGCAAGGTACAGGAGGTGCGGCGAGGCCAGGCCGGCGAACAGCTCAGGCTCCTGGTCGCGCAGTGATTGAAGTTCCGCCACGGTTTGCAGTTGGTGGCGATCAACGGTGAAAATATGATAAAGGTCATGTTGAGCCAGCGATTCAATATCAGCAAATTCAGGGATGTAAGCAGTCAATAACCCGGTTTCCAGCATGGATTCGAGCACGGCCATGGGCTTTTGGGCGTCCATCAGTACGTCCAGGAAGGGTTTGCTTACCCGGCGGGAAGCGCGAAACCGATCATCGACCAGATACAGATGACTGCTTACCTGCTGGCGAAGGCGATGATGCAGCGGCAGGCCTGTACGGCCGGACTGGAGAAAAATGCGCATCATGAGATATGGCCGCTTTTCAATTTCCGTCCGGCTGGTCAGGTGCAGGGCGCCGTCTCGCTCGACAATGGCTTTTTCCAGTTCACGTTCCCGGCCGGTTTTTCCGTTTAAACCCAGGACCTCACGGACATGCTCAAAAAACAGATCGGTGATAACCGCTATGGTCTGTAAGTGTCCGTATACATCACGCATGAACTGCTCAACAGCCAGCTTGCCCTCGTGATCCTGGTAACCGAAACTTGCCGCCATTTCTTCCTGGTAGTCAAAATTCAGCTGATCATTTTTTCTGCGGCTGATGTAATGAAGTCGGTTTCTGATGCGGGCGAGCATATCCCAGGATCCGGAGAATTTTTTCCGGTCATCCATGGTGAGAAGGCCTGCGTCCGTCATGGCGCCAAGGCCTGCCAGCCCGAAAACCGCCTTGGCAACCCAGAGCATGGCCTGAATATCCCGCATGCCTCCTTTGCCCTCTTTGATGTGCGGTTCAAGAAGGTATGCATGTGATCCATACTTTTTTCGACGACCGGCGCGAAATTCTTCCATGGTCCTGACAAATTTATGTCGGTTTCCATCGAGCAGCTTCTTTTGATAACGGCTGGTAAGTTTGTCAAAAAGCGGTTTTGAACCTACCAGCAGGCGGGCATCCAGCAGGGCAACCTGAAAAAAGAAGTCCTCACCGGCAAAACGAATGGCGTCTTTGATCCTGCGGACGGAATGGCCGACTTCAAAACCGGCATCCCAAAGCGGATAAAGGATGGATTCGGATGCCGCCTGCATGACCTTGCCCGAACGCCAGTCGTGAAGAAGGAGAAGGTCAATATCGGAAAAGGGATACAGTTCACGACGACCATATCCCCCAAGCGCTATCAAGGCTATCCGGCCCCTGTTATTTTTTATTGCAGGTGAGTTGGTAAACTGTTCGACAATAAAATCATCCACCAGGGTGGTGTGCCTGTGGAGGAGTTCATGGCCGCCCAGTCCCTGCCGCCACAACTCCTCCAGCGCCGCCTGCTGTGCATGCAGCTCCTTTGACATCTAGATAGCCTCGTGATCGGTCTCTCCTGTGCGCACGCGGACGATTTTTTCAACAGGCAGGACAAAAATCTTGCCGTCACCGATTTTTCCTGTTCTGGCAGCCGAGACAACCGTTTCGATAACCTTGTCCACCATGTCGGTGTCAATGATAATTTCCATTTTGATTTTTGGTAGAAAATCAACAACATACTCGGCTCCGCGGTAGATTTCCGTATGTCCTTTCTGGCGGCCGTATCCTTTGACTTCGGAAATGGTCATTCCCTTTATGCCAATTCCGTTGAGGGCCTCTTTGACGTCATCAAGCTTAAAAGGCTTGATAATAACCTCTATTTTTTTCATCTCTCAACCTCGTTAAATTTTACAAGTTGAATCGTATCGGTACGTTGTGCCGACTAATTATTATATGCCGTTTCGGTATGTTCCGCCGAATCAAGTCCTTCAACCTCGGCATCTTCCGACAGCCTGAGTCCCAGCGTAGCATGAACGGCTTTTAAAAGCAGCCAGCTGACGATAAAGGCATAGACTGAAACCACAACAACACCCACAACCTGATGGCCAAGCTGGGTCATGCTTCCGGCAAGCAGGCCATTGACACCGCCGGGATTAGCCGTTTTGGTTGCAAAAATTCCCAGTAAAATGGTTCCGGTGATACCGCCAACCCCATGAATACCGACAACATCCAGAGAGTCATCAAACTGGAGCTTTGACTTCAGATTCACGGCCCCATAGCAGACAAGCCCGGCAATAAGACCGATGGCAATAGCGCCGTTGGGGCCGACAAAGCCTGCAGCCGGAGTAATCGTTGCCAGGCCGGCGATGGCGCCGGAGGCAGCCCCCAGAGTGGTCGGTTTTCCCAGTTGCCACCATTCCATCAGCGTCCACATGGCCATGCCGGCCATACCGCCGAGGTGGGTGGCAACAAAGGCCGTTGCCGCGATATCATTGGCCGCCAGCGCTGAACCGCCGTTAAAGCCGAACCAGCCGAACCAGAGCAGCCCTGTTCCGAGCATGGTCATGGGCAGGTTATGGGGCATAAAGCTCCGCTTTCCGTACCCTCTTCTTGGCCCGATGACCATAACCGAAGCAAGAGCTGCCATGCCGCAGGTCGCATGAACAACGAGACCACCGGCAAAATCGAGCACGCCCATCCCTGCCAGCCAGCCACCGCTTCCCCATATCCAGTGGCAGACCGGATTGTAGACCAGCAGAGCCCATAATAAACTAAACAGGGCAAAAGGAGCAAAGCGTACCCGTTCGGCAAAGGCCCCTGTGATGAGCGCCGGAGTGATGATCGCAAACATACACTGGTAGATCATAAACACTGTTTGCGGGATTGTCGTTGCGTATTGGCTGCTGGGTGCGTTGGTGACACCCTTTAAGGCAAACCAGGATAAATCGCCGATAAATCCACCCACATCCGGGCCAAAGGACATGGAGTAGCCGAAATATACCCATTCGATTGAAATAATCGCAATCATGATCAGGCTCTGCATGATTGTGCCCAGCACATTTTTACCACGCACCATGCCCCCGTAAAACAGGGCCAGTCCCGGGGTCATCAGCAAAACCAATCCCGCCGCCGCCAGAATAAAAGCGGTATCCGCTCCGTTCATCACAATCCTCCCCTTGGATTAAAAAAATGTTACAAAGTTGTTAAAAATAAAAACAACATTGTAACAAGAGGAGGAGGTTAATTCAAGCACGGCGTTTCTGCCGGGGAAAGACTGAAGCGCCGGCAACCAAAGGGACACCACGCAAAACACTCGGGTTTTGCGTGGTTAACCTCTTTGAAACGCTCAATTTAAGCGAAACAGTTTACAGGGAATAACCGACCTCCTTATGATCGGTCACATCAAGTCCCTGGACCTCATCTTCCAGCTCGGGACGCAGGCCGACAACCATGTCCACGATCTTGAGCAGGATAAAGGTGAGAACAAGCGAGTAAGCGATGGCCGCGCCCGCTCCTATAGCCTGGACGATAAACTGGTGCGGATTACCGAAGAACAGACCGTTTGCTCCGCCGGGATTCCAAAAGGTTGAGGCAAAGAGTCCGGTGGCCAGCGCTCCCCAGAGTCCTCCGACCCCGTGTACGCCGACAACATCCAGGGCATCGTCATAGCCGAATTTTGCCTTCATCAGGACTGCAAAATAGCAGAGCGCTCCGGCAACCAGGCCGATAACAATGGCCGACATGGGGCCGACAAAACCAGCCCCCGGTGTAATGGCGACAAGGCCTGCAACTGCGCCGGAAGCAGCACCCAGGGTGGTTGGCTTGCCCTGGACAGCCCATTCAGCCAATACCCAGGTAATGGCTGCGCAACCTGTGGCAACCTGGGTGGTAAACAGGGCGAGAACCGCGATGGGACCGGCGGAAAGAGCGGAACCGGCATTAAAACCGAACCAGCCGAACCAGAGCACACCCGCGCCAAGGATGGTCATGGGAAGATTGTGCGGGTGCATGGCCTCCCGGCCATAACCTTTCCTTTTTCCCAGAACAATGGCGGCCACCAGGGCGGCGGCGCCGGAATTAATATGAATGACGGTTCCTCCGGCAAAGTCAAGAGCGCCCATGGCTCCGAGCCAGCCGCCGCCCCATACCCAGTGGCAGACCGGGAAATAGACAAAAGTTGCCCAGAGGATGGTGAACAGGGCAAAGGCGGTGAATTTCATTCGTTCGGCATATGCGCCGGTGATGAGAGCCGGGGTAATAATGGCAAACATCAGTTGGAAGGCGCAGAAGAGCAGGTCCGGAATGGTATCGGAATAGGGCCCGATTCCTGTGCCCACGCCTTTGAGGCCAAGATATTTCAGGCCGCCTATAAAGCCTCCTATGTCGGGACCAAAGGCCAGTGAGTATCCATACAGGACCCAGATAATTGAAATCAGTCCCAGGCAAAAAAAGGACTGCATGGTCGTTGACAGTACATTCTTCGAGCGAACAAGTCCTCCGTAAAAGAGCGCCAGCCCCGGGGTCATCAACATGACCATGGCTGTCGCGATCAACATAAATGCGGTATCACCAGTATTCATTCCTCACTATTCCTCCGGTATGGTTTTTTCTTGTCTCTGTCGAGGGAACTCTCCTCCAGATATCCCTTGCCAGACACGCCTTGGTTTCATTCTTTTAGCCTAAGCAAGGTCCGGGCCAAAAAAGGAGAGATTGTGTCAACTGCCTGATTGTGAAGATAAACATTTAAATTGGACGGATTTTGCCAAGGAGTAGTTTTACAATGTTGTCGAATTTTTTTATTTTTATAACAAAAATGTTCTGTTTCTTTTTAAGGAAAAAAGGCCCTGCAGGTAGAGGTGGGTATTTGACAAGGGGTGCTGAAAAATGTACCATTGCAAAAAGGTCTGAATATATTGGACCGCAGGCAGGCGTTGCAGCGCAGCCGTATAATCAGCCACAGGAAGCAATTTACTTTCAGACGGGAAGGGAATGACAACAGAACGCAGACGTTTCATCAGGCCGGAGGCTCTCAATCTCCTTGATTATCTCGTCGTTGATGCAAAGGGGCAGCAGGGGGAGTACTCCATGGGCAGGACGTTGAACGTCAGCACCGGCGGTATCCTGATGGAGACGCATATACCCCTGCCGGTTGGGCAGCAGGTCATGATCACACTTGGACTTGAAGATAACCTGGTTGATGTGATGGGTCGTATTGTATATACGACCTTTGAGGCCGGTATGCATCAGAACGGGATAGAATTTTTTCATGTGGCGGAAAACGATCGCCGGATTCTTGAGCGCTATACCAAGGCATTTCATAGCCAGTACCAGGAAAAGCCAAGGCCGGGGATGGAAAAAATATAAGACCTAACCCGGATAAACCGGAAAATTCGAAATAAGAAACACCAAATTCGAAACAATATCAAATAACCATAGAAGAAATGATTAAAATGGTTCCAATGCTCGACACTATGGATTGTCCTTGTTTAAGTCATTGAAACATTTGAATTTGGAATTTGTTTCGGATTTCGATATTTGGATTTCGAGTTTCTTTTCTGCCACAAAAAACACGAAAATAATTGTTGATGGCGTCGTAAAAACTTCGATCTACTGCGTCGTGTGTCCTGTGGCGATTC
>CAZURY010000058.1:0-9070 GCA_964623145.1 uncultured Desulfobulbus sp.
CCTTGAATCCAAGGACCGACAGCTGGATCTCTGCACATGTTTCAAGATAAATGAGACAGCACTGTCATAAATTAGCGTTGAACCGCAAGGCAATTATCTTGTTTGTGTATCCATGTTGTTTTGGGTAGTATAAAAATTTGTTTACTCACCATTGATGGACTCGTAAAAAGTCCATCACACTCTAAAAATGGCTAAGCATAAAAGTTCGATATACAAGGCGTAGCGGTGTCGGCCAAGCGGAGGCGTACATGGAGTACGTCGAGCATTGGCCATACCTGCTACAACGTAGCAGATCGGACTTTTTGCGACACCATCACCATTGCCAGTCCTTAAAAGCTGATTCAGGAACTGGGGCACAGTGATACCAGAATTTTCCGATCCTATCCAGGATCGCTAACCAGGAATTCAGCCAATACCAACGAATAGACCACAGCCCGTTGGCAGTGATGACACACGTATATACTGTTCCAGGGAAAAGATGTCGCATTTTGGCATCATGGGAGGGCCGACAATAGAAGCATCTCCTGGCAGAGGTCAACAAGCTGATTTTTTCAGCCGACATCCTTATCCCTTTCTCCTGTACCCCGTCCCTCACAAAACGAAACGGTTCGCCGCGATTGGCAGCCATTTTGAATTACAGTTTGGGGCAGCAATCCCATGCAAGACTGTATCTGATAATATATGAGGAGGGTATCATCCGATGACATCAAATCTTCTTCCTTTACCATCGGACCAGGACCACAGCGGAAGAACTCTTGCCGCCGAAGAAGTTGCGGCAGTCGCCCGGGCTATTGCCAGCGGTACATTGACAAGTACCAAAGGAACCTTTGTCAGAGAGATTGAACAGCAATTCTCGAGACAAATAGGGGTTCAACACTGCCATGCCTGCACATCAGGAACGGCTGCCATTCATCTTGCCGTTGCGGCCATTGACCCTGAACCGGGTGATGAAATTATCACCACCGCTATCACCGACATGGGCGCTCTCACCCCCATACTTTACCAGGGGGCGATTCCTGTTTTTGCCGATGTTGATCCCGACACGTACAACGTCACTCCCGAAAGTATTGAAGCCTGCATCCATGAACGGACCCGGGCAATCATTGTAACGCACCTGTTCGGCAATCCCTGTAACATGAAAGGCATCATGACAGTCGCAGAAAAGTATTCCATTCCTGTGATTGAAGACTGTGCCCAGGCGTATCTTGCCGAAACGAACGGCCGGCGGGTTGGTTCAATCGGAACAATTGGCTGCTTCAGTCTGCAGCAGGGCAAACATATCACCACCGGTGAAGGCGGCCTTGTCACCACCAATGATAGTGATCTCGCCCGCAGGATCTTCCTGCTCATCAATAAGGCCTGGGGATACGGTGATGCCAGTCCCGACCATTATTTCGCAGCGCTCAACTACAGGATGAATGAACTGACCGGGGCAGTCGCGCTAAGTCAACTGCAAAAACTTGCAGATATTGTTGACAGGCGTATTATGGCAGCGGATCGACTTACCGGACAGCTCACATCTGTTGATGGAGCAGGGACACCGGTCATTCGCAAGGGCGACCGCATGACCTATTGGAAATATTGCCTGAATATCGACAAAGACCTGGTTCCCGGCGGTGCAGTGGCCCTGGCCGGCAAACTTAAAGAACGTGGCATTATGTCCGCCCCCCGCTATATCCGGAAACCGGCTTTCCAGTGCGCGGTTTTTCGTGATCAACGAACTTTCGGAACAAGCCGTTATCCTTTTACCCTCGCCCGACCGGAAACTGTCGATTATTCCGAGGAAAAATTTCCTGGTACATTCGCAGCCCTTGAACAGGTTCTGGTTCTGCCGTGGAACGAACGATATTCCACTGAACACGTTGATTATATAGCAGAATCGATCAGGGAATCGATTGATGCCATGCAAAAGGGGACTACATAGATGTCGAATCAAATTCGCTTTGCCATTGTCGGCGCCGGCGGAATAGCCCAAACCCATGCCCAGGCCATTTCAGAGATCGACGAAGCCGTACTTGTCGGCGTCATGGATATCTCGACCGAAGCCGCTCAGTCAATGGCCGAAGCATTCAACTGCATCGCCGTGGAATCATCCGAGGCACTGATACGGGAATGCTCCCCCGAAGCGGCTCTGATCTGCACTCCACCTGTGACGCATGCGGACCTGTGCCGAACCTTTCTTGAACACGAAATAGCCGTACTTTGCGAAAAACCCCTCTGCCTGGATTCAGAAACGGCTAAAATGCTTAATGATCTTGCCGCAGCAAAGGGTGTGCCCTTTACCATGGCGTCAAAATTTCGTTTTTGTGATGATGTGGTTCGGGCCAAATCCATTATTGATTCCGGACTGCTGGGAGAAATTCTCCTGCTTGAAAATGCCTTTACGGCGCATGTCAACATGGCGGGACGATGGTACTCCGATCCGAAAATAAGCGGCGGAGGAGTATTGATTGACAACGGAACCCATTCGGTTGATATCATCCGTTACCTGCTTGGACCGATTTCCCAGGTTCAGGTTGTCGAGGGCAAAAGGGTGCAACACCTTGATGTTGAGGATACGGTTCAGATCTTTGCCCGGACCGATTCCGGCGCACTGTGTACTGTTGACCTGTCATGGACTTTTAACAAGGAACTGGACACCTTTATCCAGATCTACGGCTCCCAGGGAACAGTACGGGTGGGTTGGCAGGAATCCAAATATCGCCAGCCGAACAGTGACTGGATTGGATTCGGGACCGGGTACAATAAAATGGATTGTTTTAAAAACATGCTGATCAACTTTTGCAATTCAATCACGGGCAAGGAGCTCTCCAGGATTGGTCCGGCAGATGCGCTGGCGTCGGTTCAGGTTATTGAATCAGCTTACAAATCACTTGGTTCGGTTAACTGGATTGCCATAGAGAGAGATTGATTGCCATGTCCATTCATCCAACAGCTATCGTCGAGGAGACGGTTGATATCGGCGAAGGCACCAGCATCTGGGACAATGTTCACCTGCGTGGGCCCAGCTCAATCGGCCAGGACTGCATCATTGGTGAAAAGTCGTATGTGGCCTGCGGAGTCTGTATCGGGGACCGTGTTAAGATCAACGCCTTTGTCTATATTTGCAACGGGGTGACGATCGGGGACGGCGTGATGGTCAGTGCCGGTGTCATCTTCACCAATGATCGCTACCCACGGGCCGCGACCCCTGATCTCACGACATTGCGCGGATCGGACCCTGATGAACATACGCAGGCGACACGGGTGGCTCAAGGCGCCACCATCGGTGCCGGTGCCGTCATCGGTTGCGGAATTGAGCTGGGTGAATTTTCCATGGTCGGCATGGGATCGGTCGTCACACGTGCTGTACAGCCATTTCATCTTGTGGCCGGCAATCCGGCCCGCACAATTGCCCTGGTCTGCCGTTGCGGGAATCCTTTTTACCATCTCAAAAAAAAGGAAAAAGATTTGCCGGATATCAGAAAAGCGGCTTGTGATCGATGCGGGCTTGAATATGCGGTACACAGGAATGTCGTCCAGGAGCTGACGCCTCCCGGCAGGAAGGTATTGCCTTGAAATGGGGTATTGTCGGCGGTGGAGTAACCGGGCTTACTCTCGCGCTCAGGCTCCGCAGCCAGGGGCATGAAGTTACACTCCTGGAAAGCGCGCCGCTGCTTGGGGGGCTTGCACGCCCCTGGGAGGCCGGCAATATCACGTGGGACCGTTTTTATCATGTTATCCTGCTTTCGGATAATTACACTCGAGGTATTCTCCGGGACATCGGCGTAGAACGTGATCTTCAATGGGTCGAAACCAGAACCGGGCTTTATGCCGACGGTCACCTGACCTCACTGTCCAATGCCGCAGAATATCTACGCTTACCGGTCCTTAACCTTCTCGAACGATTGCGGCTGGGCCTCACGATCCTTTATGCCTCAAAGGTTCGCAACCGGGAAAAACTTGAAAAGATTCCTGTCGAACAATGGCTCACACAACTTTCAGGCAAGGGAACCTTCCAGAAACTCTGGCGCCCCCTGTTGCGAGCCAAACTGGGAGAAGGCTGGCGCAAAACATCAGCGGCCTTTATCTGGGCAACTACCCAGCGCCTTTACGCTGCCCGGCGTACTGGTCTCAAAAAAGAAATGTTCGGTTACCTGCCCGGAGGTTATGCCGCCATATTCAGAGAGTTTGAGGATCATCTCCTGAACATGGGCGTCACTATTCAGGTCGGTCGGAACGTCGATCTTGTAAAAAAACATGGCAACCGCTTTATTATCCAATCTGCGGGAGAAAAACAGGAATTTGACAGAGTTGCCCTGACCTGTTCCAACTCCCGGATTGCCGGGCTCTGTCCACAGCTTGCCCCGGATGAACAAACGCTGCTCACCAACACCATTTATCAGGGTCTTGTCTGCGCCTCGGTTCTTCTGGAGAAACCGCTGGCCGATTATTACCTTACCTACCTGATGGATGACGAGCTGCCCTTTACAGCCGTTGTCGAGATGACAGCATTTATTGATCCGCAACAACTCGGCGGTAAAACGCTCGTCTATCTGCCGCGCTACATTGATGCTGACGACCCTTTTTTCCGGGCATCTGACGAGGAGGTCAGGCGATCTTTTCTGGCAGGACTCGAGAAAATATACCCCGCCTTTCGCAGGGAGGATGTTCTCGCCTTCCAGGTCGCCAGAGAGGGGGAAATCTTTCCTGTACCGGTCCTGGAATATTCCAAAAAAATCCCGCCGATCCGTTCGAGTATTCCGGGGCTCTATTTTGTCACTTCAGCGCAAATAGTGAACGGAACACTTAATGTCAATGATTCGATTCGAATTGCCGAAACCGCGCTACCCGTTCTACTTGCCGACGTAGCAGATCATCCGGCCAGAGGCATGCGACAGGAGTGAGGACTTGAAGCCACCGGCCACCATCTCCATAGATATCGATAACCAGTGGTCGTACATGAAAACTCATGGCGACGAAGGCTGGGAGGCATTCCCAAGCTATCTCGATGTTCTCATCCCGATAACACTCGATTTTTTCAGCAAACACGATATTCGTGCCACCTACTTCATTGTCGGCCAGGATGCCGTGCTGAAAAAAAACGGCCCGGCCCTGGAACGTATCACCAGGGCCGGCCATGAGGTGGGCAACCATTCCTTCCGGCACGAGCCCTGGCTGCATCTTTATAACGAGGAAGAAGTTGAAACCGAGATCGCTGATGCCGAAGCCGCTATCGAAAAAGTGACAGGCAGCCGTCCGGTGGGCTTCAGGGGTCCGGGGTTCAGCATATCGAAGACGGTGTTGCGTGTCCTGAAACGGAGGGGCTATCGCTTTGATGCCTCAACCCTGCCGACGTTCCTCGGCCCCCTTGCCCGGGCCTACTATTTCATGCAGTCTCCAGATTTTACACCAGATGAAAAAAAACAGCGTCAACTGCTCTTCGGCAAGGCCAGTGAAGGATTCCGGCCGGTTCGCGCGCACCGGCTGAACCTGAACGACGGCGAATTGCTCGAAATCCCGGTAACAACATTTCCCCTGCTCAAGATCCCCTTCCATCTCAGTTATGTCCTCTATCTCAGCACATACTCGCCGACTGCAGCCAGGATGTATTTTAAATCAGCATTGACCGCCTGCCGTCTCTGCAATGTTGAACCTTCGCTGCTCCTGCACCCGCTTGATTTTCTGGGCGGGGACGAAATCAAAGCCCTGGCATTTTTCCCGGGCATGGACATGAAAGGCGAAGAAAAACGTATCCGTATTTCAACCTATCTCCATGACTATAAAAAACATTTCCAGGTGCTTCCCATGGGAGAATACGCCGAGATGCTCCTCAGGCGCGGCAATGTTGCTCTCCATCCCTGCCGTTTCCCGGCAGGGAGGTCCGGGCAAACCATGAAAAAAACGTAAAAGCAGCTGTATTTCCAGGTCGTTGCCGAGAGCGGTGCGCTGTTACAAAACAACAACATGACAAGCACAAAAGAAAAAAAAATTTGCATTCTCACTCTTTTCGGGACCAGACCCGAGGTGATCAAGCTTGCACCGGTCATCCACGCTCTCGAGAAGCGGCCTGATGTTTTCGAAACCCTTAATGTCACATCCGGGCAGCACAAGGATATTCTATATCCTTTTATCCGCCAGTTCCGAGTACGTGTGGACTACGATCTTGCGCTCCTCCAGACAAACCAACTGCCCATCGAAATCTGTTCCCGGGCTATTTCCGCCCTGACCGATCTTTTTTCCAGGAAAAGGCCGGACATGGTTCTGGTTCAAGGTGACACCACCACCGCCCTTGCCGGTGCGCTGACCGCTTTTTACCTGCAGATCCCTGTAGGTCACGTTGAGGCAGGGCTGCGCTCCGGCGATGAGAACAACCCGTTTCCGGAAGAGATGAATCGCCGTTTGATCACCCGTCTTGCCCGTTATCATTTTGCAGCCACGGAAGATAATGCGAAAACACTGGGTGACGAAGGGATACCCATGGAGAGCATCATCATCAGCGGTAACCCTGTTGTTGATGCTCTCAGGTGGTCACTGAACGAAAGCCGCCCCTCGGAAGCCACAAAAAAATTGCTGGATAGCACCTCGGATAAAAAACTGATTGTGCTGACCAGCCACCGCAGGGAAAGCTTTGGCGACCTGATGCTTGAGCGGCTCTCCAGAATCGCCGCTTTCATCCGGCGTCATGAGGATGTGGCCATGATCTTTCCCGTACACCCGAACCCTGCTGTCCGGGAAACCGCCACCAGGGCATTTGCCGGCGTACCCCGCGCCGTGCTGATTGATCCTCTTGACTATTTTGATTTTATCCACCTGCTTTTCCATTCGTGGCTGATCGTATCCGATTCGGGCGGGGTACAGGAGGAGGCACCGACCCTGAAAAAACCCCTTCTCATCCTGCGGGAAAATACCGAACGGCCTGAAGCTGTGGAATCGGGAGTGGCGCGACTGGTTGGTCCCTCACCGCAGCGCCTGGAATCCATGCTTGAAGATATTTACCAGACCGGCACCTGGGCTGAAGAATTACAATTCATCAACAATCCCTTCGGGTCCGGGGATGCCGGGCAGAAAATTGCCGATGCCATTGAGTCCTTTCTGGGGACAGCATAAGCAGATATGTCAAAACACACACAGCCTCACTTGCTGACAATTGCGGTCGAAGACTACTTTCAGTATACCGCAATGGGCAACCTGATCCCTGAGACACGATGGAACCGTTTTGAATCACGGATCGAAAACAACACGCTTCGCACCCTTGACCTGCTTGATTCGCACAAGACCAAAGCGACTTTTTTCGTATTGGGCTGGATCGCGGACAAAATGCCGGAGATACTTCTTGAAATCTCGCAACGTGGTCATGAACTTGCCTCCAAGGGGTACTATCATAAACCTATCCAGCGTATGCTGGTTGAAGAATTCCGTGAAGATGCCAGACGTTCCAGGCACGCCATAGAAGATGCGAGCAACAGGGGAGTTTCCGGTTATCGCGTGGCGCAGGGGCACTTTGCCCTCCAGGATCTCTGGGCGCTGGATGTGCTCAGTGAAGAGGGATACAGCTACGATTCCAGTATGTATCCACGTTTTCGCTCCATTGCATCCGAACCCTGGCGCCGATTTCCCCATGTGGTTCACTCAAAATCGGGTGATATATGGGAAATGCCGCTTTCAACCTGGGGCACAAATACGTTTCTTCTGCCGGCGGCAGGGGGAAATTATTTCCGCCAGGCGCCACGGGTTCTTGTGCGGAAAGTGTTTCATCAATGGGCAACAACGTACCAGTCCCCTTTCAACATGTACTTTCACATATGGGAACTGGATCCGGACCTTCCGGATATCTCTGCGGTAAGCTGGCTGACCCGCATCCGGATGTATCGAAACATTGACAAGGCGCTGGATCTATACAAGGAACTCTTGACCACATATAATTTTATCAGTATCGCTGACCATCTTCAGATCAGACAATACAAATTAAAAAAACAAAATGGGAATGCACTGAAAGAGGGAAATGGACCACCTGTTCAATCAGCGTATACAACAGAAATAATAAAAATTGAAAGCAGGGATAATCCTCGTCAAGATACCCGCCCACGCATCACAATCGTTATACCCTGTTACAATGAGGAGCTTGCCCTCCCTTATCTGGCAAATACCTTAAAAGAGGTAAAATCACGTTTTTCAAAACAATGGCGTCTATGCTTTCTCCTGGTAGACGATGGAAGCAGTGACAGTACCTGGGACTCCATAGAGAAACTGTTCGGGAACCAACCGGATTACAAAGCGGTACGCCACTTGAGCAACCGTGGTGTAGCCGCGGCAGTACTCACAGGAATTAACGAGGCAGAGACGGATATTGTCTGTTCCATAGATTGTGACTGCACCTATGACCCCCTTCAACTTGAAAGCATGCTTCCCCTGCTGAAAAAGGATGTCAGCCTGGTAACCGCATCTCCTTATCATCCCCTTGGCCAGGTTGTTAATGTTCCAGCCTGGAGACTCTTTCTTTCCAAGACCCTTTCCAGGATATATGGTACTGTTTTACGTCATAAACTTGCCACCTATACAAGCTGCTTTCGCGTGTATCGCCGCCAGGCTGTTGTCGGCCTCAAGCTGCGGCATGAAAATTTCCTCGGCATTGCAGAGCTTCTGGCATTGCTTGACCTGCGCGGGGAAAAAATCGTCGAATGTCCTGCTGTGCTGGAAGTGCGGATTTTCGGCGTTTCCAAAATGAAAACCTTGTGCACCATCTTTGGTCATATTGGCCTGGTTGCCCGCATCCTTTGTACCAGAATCCGTACAGGCAACAAAAATTCCGGTATTCATTCGCTCAGATAAGCTTGTCTTTTCAGTCTCGGGAAAATTTTTAAACATAATTCACATGATTATAGGAAGATATCAGCCGCGGACTGAAAATGCGCAAGTCATTTCCTTCCTGTTTTCTTCCAACCCTCCACGTTGTACATGGATATGGAACCGGGACGGATCCGGATCCATGTCGTAGCCGCCCGTAAAAGTACCCGTCTTTTTAGCTGGTTACCAATATCGGTGAACGCTTACTCTTCCTCCGGTCGGCTGCCTGTGCCGGCGATGCCGT
>CAZURY010000059.1:0-3789 GCA_964623145.1 uncultured Desulfobulbus sp.
AAGGCGGCATAACTTAAGAGGGCCTCTTTGAGAGGTTTCTTCCCCTGTACTGCCAGATCAAAATAACGCTGGGCCTGTTTCATGTCCTGCATGTTTGCTGCGGCAATGGCAGCGGTTAATGCGGCTGAAGCCAAGTGCCGGTCAATCTTGAGCGCCTTTTTGGCATAGTAAAGAGCCTTGGCATTTTGTCTGAGCTGTACCAGGTAGATAGAGGCAATTTTAGAGGCAAGTTTTCCATTGGTTGGCCATTTGTCAAAGGCTGCAACATATTGCGAAATTGCCATTTCAAATTCTTCTTTTTTCTCAAAGGCATGCGCCTTGGCAATATGCTGTTTGGCGGCAATCACGGTTTTGGGCAGATTCATCTGCTGCTGGATGAGAATGGCTTCCTGCTCGGTCACCTTTTCATCGGTTTCAAAACTCAGATTATTTTCCGCACTCTGGGGCCAGTTAAAAGCCTTGTTTTTTGGATGGATTACAATGGTGTTGAATCGTTCCTCTTTTTGCAGGTCTTTTAAGTTAAGAATAATATCAAGTGCAAAGTCCCAGGGAACATCATCAAGTGCCAAGGTGAGAGATCCGGAAACAGAATCGTCGACAATAATATTCATCTTGCTGATCTCTCGGATCAATCTGAAGACGTTGTGCAGGTCTATCTTATAAAAATCGACGGTAATTCGTTCTTTGTTATAACCGGAGAAGTTAAAAGCATCCTTCATGGAAGAGGCAACGGATTTTGCATTGATTGCTTCCGCTTTTTGCTGAGATGCATCAACTGTCGGCAGCTGACTTTCTATGGATTTTTTTTGCTGGATGATACTGCTGAGGGCGTCCTTTTTGCCGGGCTTTTTTCCTGGTTCCTGGATGCGCACTTCAAGCCCGTTTTCACGAGTAAGGACCTGGAAAGGAAAAAGGATATCCCCGGAAGAGTCAAGAACAAACCGTAACCCTGTCCCGCGCTTGGCAATTCTGATATCAGCAAGGGATGTACCCACATGTTTTTCGTTGACAAGAGAATCACCGGTAACATTATTTACATCTATATACAGGCGAGGTGGAGTCTCTCCTTTTTTATCAAGCACGCCATAATGATAGGAGGGTATTTTTCCGGTGGCCAGCAACGTAACGATGGTCTCGTTTGGTTCATTGACAACTTTAACATCCTTTATGGCTATGGTTGTTGTAGTTTTTGCAGGGGATTCCGGGGTTTTGGTACCAATTTTTTCTCCTGCCGCAATATGAAGAACAATATTGTTACCCTGTTCCGTTACGGTAAATTGTCGTGATTCCGGTAGGGTAAAGGTAAACCTGGCTAAAGGAGGTTTGGTATCACTGATTGAACTTGTGGATAAGCTAACAGAACTTTTCTTGGGCAAATCAAGAGAAAGGTCTCCGGCAAGCGTTGTATCTGCTATGTCAACGATAATCCGCGCAGGTTTAAAAAGTTCGTAGACAGTATAGTTAGGTGGTGTTGTGCCTTTCAGGGTGATGGTGAGATTGTCTTGATTTTGTGTGCTGTCAATAGCCGTTATTGTATTTTTATTTCCATGAGCGGTGTCGGCAGCAAAGGCAGATGAACCGAGACTTATGCAAAGAATACAGAAGAGCAGGCTGCACCAGAGAGGTCGACGAAGTCGTTGTTGACCAGGTAAAGAAAAATGATACATGTTTATTGTTCTCCCTCTTTGTTCAGACGCATAACAATGGTGTTTTTTATTTCTTTTCCGGCACGGGTATGAGCGGTTTCAGTGATGATTACCTGCTGCAGGTTGATTTTACTGACTACACCGTGTCGGCCGATGGGGGTACCCTCGTTGAGCATATAACCTTTGCCGGTAACATCCTCAACCATGGCAATTTTTTTTGTTCCGGTTTCCAGCACTGCCACCAGCTTTAACTGACCTGGTTCGAATTGGCGCATTCCTGTCAGTTCAACATCTTCGTCGATTATCTCATCAGGATTGAGCTTGGGAGTGGATGCCTTTTTTGTAATGAATGGAACAAAAGGATCCGGTCTTCCTTCAAGGCGGTATTCGAATGGATGACCATTATTATCCAATGAATTCAGCAAAGGGGACGTCGGCTCCACCACATCTGCAGGCGGAGTTGAGGCCAGAGCCGCAGGTATG
Organism: uncultured Desulfobulbus sp.; assembly: GCA_964623145.1. Taxonomy (GTDB): domain Bacteria; phylum Desulfobacterota; class Desulfobulbia; order Desulfobulbales; family Desulfobulbaceae; genus DRLX01. Next base: position 2,130 of record CAZURY010000059.1, read on the forward strand.
ATGATTCCGCCCAGGAAGGTGATCAGGAGTGGGTAAAGTGTGTATTTATTTCTTTTAGCCGACATGACAGATAATCCCGGTCAATGTTATTTCTTTTTCTTCTTTCCAGGCTTTTTCGCCTGAGTATTGGTAAAACGGTAGGTCACCAGTCGGCAGGTTGAATTCAATAACATCTCTCCACCTTCTTTCTTAGGTGACCCCATTTTGATATTATTTACCGTTACAATTCGGTTAAGCTTGCTGACCTGGTCGAGAAAGAATCCCATATTATGATATGGACCACGAATGGATATATTGACAGGGATTTCAGCATAAAAATCTTTAGGTGTTTCCCCGCCGGGCTTAAATGAAAGAAAATCCAGTCCGGCGCCTTTGCCTAGATCAGAAATATTACGTAGAAGATCAGGGATTTCTTTGGTCTTGGGTAAGACAACTGCAGCCTCTTCAAACTCCTTTCTGGTTTTTTCTATTTCCGCCTGGTATTTTGGTAAATTACGTGCGGCTTTCCGTGCCCTGTTCAGGTCTCTTCGGGCTGAAACAATCTGTTTATTTAACCTCTCTATCTTCTGAGCTTCTGCCTTGAAAAAGAAGAAATAGAACAGCAGTACGGGCACCAGAACTGCAACAATGACGATACCGATCTTCGCCTTTTTTGAAAGGGGAATGTATTTCTCGTCTATGAAGGTATCAAATGTATTTGCTGAATTACTGGTGGCCATGGATTAATTAAAAGGCTATTTTTTTACGGATTCTTTTTTTTCCGCCGGCACCCCAACGGTACAGGTAAGGGAAAATGATTTCAAATTTCGCCCGGCAAAGGATTTTAAGGACGAATTTGCCAGGTTGACGCTTTTAATATATGGAGACTCTTTGAGGCTTTCCATGTAGCCGGCTATTGTTCGATTATCCAGGGCCATGCCTTTAAGCTTCAGGGTATTGCCATTCTGGGAGAGTGAGGTCAGCCACATTCGCTTGCTGGGCGTTCGATTGGCTACTTCATCAAGCACATGAACGGTCAGGGAAGATTCAGCTTTCAATTTGTGAATAATGGCGATTTGCTTCTCAAGCAGATTTTTATCTTTTTCCAGTTGTTTGATTTGCTTGAGAACCTTGGCGTACCGTTGCTTTTCCTGTTTGATCTTTGTCAGATCCTGCTGCAGGCGACTTGCCTTACTCGCTTGAAAGAATCCGGCAAGCCCAAGAAAAACAAGAAGTCCGAGTATTGCCAGGGCAAAGAAGGTGATCTGCTGTTTGGCCTGGACCCTTCGTTTGATTTCCCGGACCGGGAGTAAGTTTATGCGTACCATAATCTTTAAAAATCAGCAGGCCGAATTGCAAGGCCGGCAGCGATAGCCATCTCCGGCGCAATGGCATCAATGTAATCCGGGTCTATTTTTTTCTTGTTGAAAGACATCTGTTGAAACGGGTTGAAAGGAATAACCTCCAATCCGGTTTCCTGCTCAATAAAGGGAACGAGCCCATTCACTTTGGAACCACCTCCACTGAGAATCAGGCGATGCAGTGGGTCGTCGGGATGATTAGCCATGTATAAATCAATGGCCTTTTTCATCTCCAGAACCCACTGGGTACAGGTCTGATTAAAAATTTTTTCCACTTCCTTTTGATGTTCCTCAGCCGGAATCAGGCCAAGTTTTATTTT
>CAZURY010000059.1:3889-9050 GCA_964623145.1 uncultured Desulfobulbus sp.
TTAAGTTTCTGTTCCTGGAGCATGTCGAGATAATCATCAATGACGTCTTTTTTGGCAGCAACCAGCATGACATCGGTCCGCTCGCTGTTGGGTCCGCCTGTTTTGAGATCTTGGAAATCGAGGTACACTTCATCAATGTCAAAGGGGATGTATTGTTCGGCCTCACTGTTGATATATTCAGCGAGCTCCTCTTCCTCCATGACTTCGAGGTTTACTTTTTTGACGATGACTGAGTATCCGGATATGGAGATGCCGACCTTGGTGTTTTTGATTTTAAGATTATTAAAGAGGGTGGCTATAATCTTTCCTACTTCTTCGGGTTCCTGCAGGACACCATCTTCAACAGACCCTTCAGGAATAGCTGCGCTGCCAAGAGCTACCACCATGTATCCCTTGCCTGTTTTCTGTAGTTTACAGACCTTAACGGCGGAAGAGCCGATATCTACCCCGGTGACGAGTTGTTCTTTTTTTGCCATAAGAGGTTTATTCCTGTGACGCAGGGTTTTTGTCCGAAGACGAAGTGTTTAAAATGCCTGAATGAAGATTAGTTCAATTTATTGGCCTGGTTTTATTAAGGTCATAAAAAAAAACATTTGTCAAGAAGAGTGGTCTGTTTTTTTTGTTTTTTTCTTGCTTAAAAAACAATGAGATAGCATGCGGGTTACCTTTTTGTATACAACATGTTGTACGCTATCTTTTTGAAATGCCTTATTTTGTATGCTTCCGCTATTCTCCATCTCGCTGTTGTTTGTATTGTTCCCTTGAGGTTTTTTTTTTTTTCAAGTACCCTTGCTTCAGTTTTCCTTGTAAAAGCCGTTCCCTACAGCAGACAGGTCTAAGTGGAAATTCCGAAAAATCAAAAAAATAAATCGACTTTGCGGGAGTACACAGAGGCGATCGTCATCGCCCTTGTCCTTGCATTGTTCATTCGTACCTTTGTTGTCCAGGCCTTTAAAATTCCCTCCGGTTCCATGCTGCCTACCTTGCAGATCGGGGACCATCTTCTGGTCAATAAATTTATTTACGGGGTGAAGGTTCCATTCAGCGGTCAGGTCCTGATTCCCATAAAAAATCCTGTACCCGGGGATATAATTGTCTTTAAATTTCCTAAAAATCCAAAGCTTGATTATATAAAAAGAGTGATTGCCGTCGCCGGTGACACGGTAAAAATCAGGAACAAAAAGATTTTTGTCAATGGCCGGCCACTTGCTGATAAACATGGTGTGTATACGGATCCGCGGATTTTACCGGGAGATGTGAGTCCACGCGATAATTTCGGGCCGGTCAAGGTTCCCGGACACCATGTTTTTGTCATGGGAGACAACCGTGACAATTCCTATGATGGTCGGTTCTGGGGCTTTGTTGATCTCAATGCCGTGCGTGGTAAAGCCTTTATTATTTATTGGTCCTGGGATGTGCGCAAGCCGTTGCTTTCCCTGGATCGTTTTACATCAATTCGCTGGAACAGGATAGGACATATTGTCCATTAAACAGCACAGGATATGACTACCGGATATTTTTTTCCTCACCGCCACATTCTAGGTATTGATCATTTATCCGTAGATGATATTCATCATATTTTATCCACGGCTGAATCGTTTAAAGAGATTTCTTCCCGGCCCATAAAAAAAGTTCCCACCCTGCGCGGCAATACGATCATCAATCTGTTCTTCGAGCCATCCACCCGGACTCGTCTGTCTTTTGAAGTTGCCGCCAAGCGCATGAGCGCCGATACCTTCAGCATATCCGCTTCCACCAGTAGCGCCACGAAAGGGGAAACCCTGATCGACACGGCCCGTAACATCGCGGCCATGAATCCGGACACAATTATTATTCGGCATTCCTTTTCCGGGGCGCCGCACATGCTGACCAGGTATGTGGACGCTGCCATTATCAATGCTGGTGACGGCACGCATGAACACCCCTCCCAGGGATTGCTCGACATGTTAACGGTGCGGCAGCATAAAGGGCGTCTCGATGGTTTGAAGGTGGCTGTTATCGGTGATATTTTGCACAGCCGGGTCGCCCATTCCGATATCCTTGGTTTTACTAAAATGGGTTCCGAGGTATTTGTCTACGGGCCAAGCACCTTGATACCCCATGGCCTCGATCGTTTGGGTGCAAGAGTCTGCCGTACTCTTACGCAAGCGGTTGAGGATGCCGATGTGGTTATGACGCTGCGGATTCAAAAAGAACGGCAACATGATCCGCTCCTGCCGTCTTTTCGTGAATATGCCAGGCGTTTTGGTGTGACCCGGGAGGTGGTGGCGCTTGCACGTCCGGATGCCCTGGTCATGCATCCCGGGCCAATCAATAGGGGTATTGAGTTGATGCCTGATGTTGCTGATTCCGACAGGTCGGTTATCCTGGATCAGGTGACCAACGGAGTTGCTGTTCGTATGGCTCTGCTCTATCTTGTCATGGGCAATGCTCCGGTGAGTGGTTGATCTTTCTATAAGCGAGGTCTCATGTCTTCCTGCTATCTGATAAAAAATGGTCGTATCATAGACCCGAAAAATTCTCGCGATGCAATCGGTGATCTGGCGGTGAAAAATGGCCGGTTGGTGAATGCCGGGGAAGAAAATATTGACGATGCCGTTGAGGTCGATGCGACTGGTTGCTGGGTAGTTCCAGGGCTTATTGATATGCATGTCCATTTGCGGGAGCCTGGCGAGGAGTATAAAGAGGATATCATTTCGGGTTCCCGGGCCGCAGCAGCAGGGGGGTTCACCGGGGTAGCCTGCATGCCCAACACTCGTCCGGTCAATGATAATCGTGCCGTAACTTCGCTTATCCTTGAACTTGCGGCCAAGGCATCAACCCGCATCTATCCGGTGGCGGCAATTTCCAAGGGAAGTAACGGCGAGTCGCTTGCCGAGTTTGGCGACTTGCGTGAAGCCGGAGCGGTGGCTGTATCCGATGATGGTCTGCCGGTGCGTGACAGCCAGTTGATGCGCCGGGCTCTGGAATACGCGGCTGATTTTGGTCTGGCAGTGATTTCTCACAGTGAAGAGCCGAGCCTTTCCCATGGATCAATGAACGAGGGTGAGGTGTCGACCCGGCTTGGGCTTCAAGGTATTCCCACGGTTGCGGAATCAATTATGGTCTATCGGGAAATTGCCCTGGCGGAATACACCGGCAAAGCAGTTCATATTGCCCACGTAAGCACGGCCATGAGTACCGAGTTGATCCGTTCGGCAAAAAAACGGGGAGTATTGGTAACAGCTGAAACCACCCCCCATTATTTTACTCTGACCCATGAAGCGGTGGAAGGATATGCCACCAATGCCAAGATGAACCCGCCTCTGCGCAGCGAAGAGGACAGGCAGGCGATCTTGCAGGGGTTGGCTGATGGAACATTTGATGCCATTGCCACTGATCATGCTCCCCATTCCGTCCTGGAAAAGGAGGTGGAATTTGATGCGGCGGCAAACGGCATTATCGGTCTGGAAACCTCTCTGCCTCTCAGCCTTGCCCTGGTGCGTGAGGGTATAATAGACGAGAGGCGGCTGGTGGAGCTTATGTCGGTAAATCCAGCCTCTATCCTTGGACTTGAGGCCGGCACCCTTTCTGTCGGCGCACCGGCGGATGTAACAATTATTAACCCGCAGATCGCATTTCATTACACCGAGGATAAGGTTGTTTCAAAGAGTAAAAATTCTCCTTTTCTGGATTGGAAACTTCAGGGACGGGCGGTATTGACCCTGATGGGCGGCAGGGTCACCAATAATCTCCTCAACTGACGGATTCGGCCGTTATTTGGCACTTTGCACATATCGGACCGGGTCTTTAATTCCAGCCTCTGCAAAACCGTTGAGCCTGAGCAGGCAGGCGTCGCAGCGACCGCATGCCATATCACCCACGGGATCATAGCAACTGTGGGTCATGGAATAGTCCACCCCTAATTGTATCCCTGTTTGAATGATTTCTTTTTTACTCATGGCAATAAGTGGGGCATGCAGCTGAAAGGGAGTGCCTTCGCTACCGCTTCTAGTGCCCAGGTTGGCCATTGTCGCAAAGGCGGTCAGGAACTCAGGGCGGCAGTCCGGGTAGCCGCTGTAATCGACGGCATTGATACCCAGAAAAATATCTGCGGCTCCCAGCACCTCTGCCCAGGCAAGGGCATGGGAAAGAAAGATTATGTTTCTCCCCGGAACATAGGTTACGGGAACGCCCTTTTTCAATTCATCCTGCGTTCTGTTTTTGGGTACCGGTGTATCTGTTGTCAGGGCGGAGCCGCCTATGGCATCCAGATCAAGACTCAGAATGAGGTGCCGGCTGACATTTTGTGCCTCGGCAATGGCTCTTGCCCGTTCAAGTTCGATTTTTTGTCGCTGTCCGTAACGAAAACTCAAGCAGAAGCAGTCATAACCGCGATCTTTGGCTATGCTGAGTACCGTGGTGGAATCAAGCCCTCCACTAAACAGAATAACAGCTTTTTTATTGTCAGTCATATCATTCTCCCGCCCAAAGGGGTAATTGTGTTGTTATGGTAACCTCTTTTGGCTTCACCTCGGCCTGATACGCGAGAACCTGCACGCCATTGTCCCTGACTTTCCAGAGGGTTTCGGCATAGAGTGGGTCAATGGAAGCCGCCGGGGTAAACCGATCGGCATCTGAGCGCTGAATGCAAAAGAGGACAGCGCATTTATTGCCCTCCTGTCTGAGTCGCTCAAGTTCAAGCAGGTGTTTGGTCCCTCTGGCCGTCACGGCATCGGGAAAGAGGGCCGTTCTGTTTTCAGCGAGGGAACAATTTTTTACCTCAAGAAAAATTTTTCTCTTTTCCGTCTTTAACAAAAAGTCCAGTCGGCTGCGTGCAGATACTTTTATTTCCGGACGAATCGACCGGATGGGGCCGAAATCATGAATGACTCCATTTGCCAGCGCCTCATGGACCAGTTTGTTCGTAAGGGTGGTGTTAACCCCTATCCAGATATCCTGGTGTTGCACCATTTCCAGAGTCCAGGCATATTTACGCCTGGGGTTGTCTGATTTTGAAATTATTACCGGGCTGCCGGGCTCTGAGCAGCCACGCATCGAACCGGAATTAGGACAGTGAACTGTCAGTGTTTCACCGGTCTCCAGGGCAATATCAGCCAGAAACCGTTTGTAACGCCGTATCAGGATGCCGGGTTGTTGAATGGGTGGTAAGAGCATAAAT
>CAZURY010000060.1:0-8989 GCA_964623145.1 uncultured Desulfobulbus sp.
TACGAAAAACACCTGGAAGCATCAGGCTTTCCCAATGCCCTGGTCATCGCCCGCTAGTGTCTGTCCAGAAGGACGGTTCATCCGGGAACTGTGTAGTACCTGGATGAAGCGAAAAAAAGCGGCTATTCGACGGATACCGGGACGAAAACCTGGCGTTTTGCCATTGTCCACGAGACAGACTGGTGCCGAGAGTTCAAAGAAAAATTGAAAGCGGCAATCCCTTGACCATGCAGGAGATATCGGACTTGCTGGAACAGCATCGCACCTGGTTTCTCGCCGAGTTCATGGAACAGTTCGTCGCCGCACATCATAGGGACGTTCTCGCCGCCGACAACGTTCTATCCTCGTAGTTGCCGCTGACCGCGCCCGAGTAATTCTCCGACCGGCGGGTTGCCGACAGTAACAGTTAAGCGCTCATCGTTATCGGCAACCACCTTGAAATACCCGACTTTTGTAATAGTTCAGGAGTGCGTCAACTGTGCGTGATCGCGATCGCCGCTGGTCGGCTAGAGTCCGCTATGGAGGCAGCCGCGAACGTGTGCAGATGGCTTGCTGCTGAATTTTTTTGGGTGAGCTGCCGGTCTTTCCGGTTCAGGTCAGCTCGAACACAATGGTTATCTCCATACGCAGAGGCACCTTAAACAGGTTTGGAGGCGGTCTCGGGAAAGGCGCCGCGTCTTGTATCGCCTTTAATGCGGCCTTGTTGAGGGTGTCGTGCCTGCCCCGCTTGACCAGCGCAACCGACGCTAGCCGGCCATCTCTTGTAATCACGAACCTGACTGTCACCCTTCCTTCAATGCGTCGCGACTTGGCATAATTCGGGTATTTTTTCCGGCTTTCTATCTTGAGCCTCACCATGTCAAGATAGTCGTTTGCTGTCACAAACCGGGCAGTAGTGCCGAGGTTCCAGTCGGTAATATTCATGCCATGGGTGTCCGGGATATCGGGCATATTGATATGCTCCATGACGGTGTCGGGCAGCGTGCTGTCTATCGGATCAATTTTAATGGCTGGTATCTGTTGTTTTTGAATACGGATCTTTTTAACATCAGTCTGTGGCGGAGCCTTATGCCGTACCCTGGGGCGTGGAATTGACCTGGTCACTGGTTTTGCAATATCCCTCACTGTTAATTCGATGTACCTGGGGGAATTGGCATGATATATTCCGTTCACGTGCATCAAGAGCAGCAGATGTACGCATAATGAGATAATGATCAGGATCGGCAGGAGCCTGTTCGACTTTCTTTTTCCGGGCAGGGAAGGCAATGGTCAAAAATCCTTTTCCGTGGCAAGACATAACCTGCCGGCACCCGCGGCCTTGGCGATATCCATGACCTTTACCGCCTTGTTCAAAATTACCGCCCGGTCGGCTTTCACCACCACGAGCCTGTCTTTCTGCCCACCGATCATCTCCTGCAGTTTCCTGAACAACATCTCTGGCGGCACGAGCTTGTCTGCCAAGTATGTCCGTCCTTCCCGGTCCACATACACTGTTATTTCCTGCCGGGTCTGGGGCGCTGCAGCCTTTGCCTGGGGAAGTTTGATTTTTATTCCCTCGTCCACCATGAAGTTGGTTGTCAGCAGAAAATAGATAAGCAACATAAAAACAATATCTATCAACGAGGTGAGCGGAGCCTGCATCTGGTAGCGGGGTCTTTTTTTCCTGTGAACCAGCATCCCAGCCTCCTATTTACCGGTAATGGTCTTCATAAAGGTGACAGCGCCGTTTTGCAGCCTTGCTTCATATTGGTCGATCTTTGCGAGGAGAAAACTGTGGGCCACCATTGTCGGCAGGGCCACGGCAAGGCCGATGGCAGTGGTCAGCATAGCCTCCCAGATGCCGCCTGCAAGAACGGCTGCATTCACTTTACCGCCCATTTCCTGGATGACCATGAAGGCCTTGATCATCCCGATGACCGTTCCCAGGAGGCCCAGGAGTGGGGCAATATTGCCGATGGTTGCCAGTGCCTGGACATAGGACGAGAGGTTTCGCACCTCTTCATCAATGGCATTCACGATAACTGTTTCCAGCATTTCCCGATCGTCGTCTCTCACCTCCATGGCCCGGGCCAGTACACGCCCTATGGGGGAATCACTTTCCTCGGCGGTTTTCAATGCATCCTGTCTGTCTCCGGTGACTAGAAGGGCGGCGATCTTCTCCGCCAGGCCGGAGCCCCGGCTTCTCATTTTTGCAAAACGGATAGTACGCTCGCAAAAGATGGCAAAGGCCAGGACAGAGCAGAGCAGGATCGGAATCACAAGCACCCCGCCTTTTGATAACAACTCGATCATTTCAGTATCCCTCTGTAAAAGTAATAGATCCTAACAGTTCTATGCGGTTATCTACGATCACGCACAGCTGACGCGCTGCTGAGCCATCACAGCATTTCATACGTAAACTCAGCACATTACGCGTTGAGGCGAACTGTTTCTGCGCACTTTGCTGTGTACTGTCGGGGTGCACGAACCCCGTGAGTGGGGACATCATGGCTCCACCACGTCCGGTTTGCCGTCAAAATCGAGGTCTTTTTCCCGCCTGCTCAGAACTTCTGCGTCATCATATTGTTCCCAGAGATCCGGCCTGCCGTCCTTGTTGGTATCTTCCTCGACAGTTGTTATCCGTCCTTTTTTATAAAAGAACCAAATGTCTGTCCGTCCGTCGTTATCAGTATCCTTTTCTGCCCGCACCGGTTCCTCGTCTTCATTGTAGAACCAGACAATATTCAAGCTGGTGGCGTTGCTGTCTTTTTCTTCACTTTTAATGAGTCGGCCGTCTTTATTGTAATATTCCCTGAGATCGAGGCGATCATCGCCATCTTCGTCGATCTCCTTGAGCCGCAGCACACCATCCCTGTAACAAAAGCGGCTTTCGATCTTTCCGTCCCTGTTGACATCCTGCTCCATGACCATGGACCAATCAGGTCTGTCAAACCACTCGGTTATTTCAAAATATCCGTCATGGTTGCTGTCTTTAACCAGCTTTTTCTTTTCGCCATTTCTGTAAAAGACTTTAAGGTCAACACTGCCGTCTTTATTTTCATCTTGTTCCTGGCTGACGAGCCTATTGTCGTGATACATCTGCCAGGTGTCGATCTTGCCGTCAAAGTCCGTATCCATTTCAACCCGTTGCCTTTCTTCTTCAGAATTGAAAAAGATACTGATATCAGGATTTCCATCACGATTGCTATCTCTGGCCTGCAAATACATTTTTCGTTTCTGCAAATAAGTGACCGTTTCAAGAAAGCCATCGCCATCTGCATCGGATTGGATACGAACCGGCACGCCTTTTTCAAAAAATCGTATCCTGTCGATCCGTCCACAATGTCTTGTGTCTTCCTTTACCTGCATGATACGGCCGGCTGCATCGAATTGACTGAAATAGTCAACATTGCCGTCATGGTTCGTATCCCTGTTCCGTGTACGGGGGATGCCTTGCCGAAAGGTTGTAAAGGTGTCGAACCTGCCGTCAAGATTGGAGTCTATTTTCTGTTCCACCGGTTGGTTGTCCTGAAAAATGATTACCGAGTCCATCCTGCCGTCAAGATTGGTATCTTTCTGTTGTCTTGCGAGTTGTCCGTTCCGGTAAAAGCGGAAACACTCCATCTTGCCATCCCTGTCGAGATCGTGCCTGCTCTTCTCCGGAAATCCATCACGGTCATAGAGAACTATGCTTTCCACCTTGCCGTCTTCATCATTATCGGTTTTCTGTTCAACCGGCTTGTTGTCATGATATTTCTGCCAGACATTAACCTTTCCGTTTTCATCCGTATCTGTTGTGGATGAGGTAATCTTACCGTCCGTGAAGTAATAAATCGTATCAAAATAACCACTGCCAGACGTATCCTTTTTAATCAATAATGGAAGCTCTTTTTCATCAAACAGAACAATCTGGTAGATTCTTTTTTCTTTGTCGATCTTCTCCTGACGCGTTATTTTTCCTGACGCGAAATAATCAAGACAATCAATCTGATCGTCAAAATCCGTATCCCTCTCAATCCGGATTACTCTCCCTCTTTTATAATACTGGAAACGATCCATGCGACCGTCCTTGTTGCTGTCTATCTCGAGTCTCTTGATATTGCCCATGCTGTCGAACACCGCGATTCGGTTAATTGTCCCGTCACCATCCGTGTCTTCCTCAACCTCCCTCTCTTTTGCCGGTGGTACGCCGGCCAGAGCGGCAGACAGTGTCAATCTGCCGATACCAGGGAGAAGAGACAGCAGCAAAAGGAGATGGATCGCGATAAATGGCTTACCAATCTGTGGAACGGTCAAGACGATTCCTCGCTATCTTTTTCCTGCTTTGCAACCAGGCGAGAATACCGGCAAAGCCGAAGATAATGGCAAGACCATCAGCGATCCTCAGCATGCGCGTCCAGGGACCACCGCGATTCAGACCAGTCCCGTCTCCGGCAGCCGGGATCATGTTGTCATTGATCGTGTTCGATAACCTGAGCCTGTGTCCCATCGCATCGCTTACCGTAATTCGCCAGTCACCGGAAATGTCCGGCCGGAAACAAAAACGGCCGTTCCGATCGGTTCTGCCTGACTGGAAAGGGAGCTGTGAGCCAGGGGCCATAATTTCAACCCGGGCATAGCTCATGGGCTCACCGTCATCGTACTCGGAGAGAATGCAGACTGCCTGGATGCCAGCAAGAACGCCTCGCACCCCGTGCGCCCACCCTTGGCCGGCCGTGAGCAGGAAGAGGATGGCAAAGGCGGGCCCCGGCCAGAAGAGAATATGGGGTCCGCGCCTTTGCCTCTTCCTCTTTTCAGGATGTCTGCCGTTCATCTCACTTCAAAGGTCAGGGTTGCGATATAGGATTCGACATCACACTTTTTGGAGTCTGGATAGGGATCCTGATGTTCAGTCTTTATCATCCATACACCAGGTTGCAGTATCCGTATCATTCCCTTGCCGTTGCGACCGGTTGTGGCGGTATAGGCAAAGACATCTTTTTCTGTGGAAAAGCCTGCATAGGTGGCGAAGATCCTCCCTTTGAACGGTTTGCCGTGCAGGAGAACGCGGACCGGGAGATACTCTCCTGCCCGCAGGTCAACAGGATTCCGCAAGAGGATAATTTCCATTGGCTGGCCGACCGGTGTGTCCACCTTGCCCTTACCGTCGCCTACGTTGACAATGGCCTTCATGCACATCTGTGAGTGGGAGCAACGTATCACGTTTTTCAAACCAACCTTGTTCTGACGTTTTCCGCCCTCCGTTGTTTTGGTATAGAAACCGGGTTTCCGCTTAGCCGCGATAATATAGGCCCCGGGGGTGACAAGACTTTCTCCGGACTCAAATTCCAGTACGGAGGTGGAGATTATAGGCACCTTCGTGCCGTTGGGTGCTATGAGAAAAATATTTTCCAGATCCTCTTTTTTCAGGAACCCTCCAAAAGGATAGTGATGTCCCCATCCTATTGATATTTTCACAGACTGGCCGGTCTCCGGGGTGTAATCAGCCAGGTTGATCCAGGGAAAATGCGCCTGGGCCTGGCCACAGAACAGCCCGCTCATCCCAAGAAGAGCGATCAGGATTATTGTTGTTTTCGTCGTTTTTCTCAGCATGCTGTTTCTCCTTGTCTCGTAACGTGCTGTTAACAGATGCCCGGCAGCAGCGATGCGGTGGTCGCCGGGTGTTTTGGTGGTCAAAGTCTCTCTTTGTCTGGTTGTGACTGCGGCCGACGTTTGGTCCAGCCATGCGGGTTAAAAGAAGATATCCAACTTGGCCAGCAGTACTCTTCCGGCCCGGAAGTTTCCGTCGTCACCCTTGTCGGAATCAAAGATATTGTCTGCTTCGAAACTGAGCCTGGCCCTGTCGCCGAGATTCTTGTAAATCTTGGCATCCACGACCGTATTGGCATCAATTTGCGAGGTATTATCAGCATCCTTATACTGTTTGCCCGTATAACTCAGGGTTCCGCTGATTCCCAGGCCATATCGTTTCCACTCATAGGCCGGCATGATGGAGAAACTGTGCCTGGGAACATAAGTCAGGTCATGACCGTTTTCCTTGTTTTCAGAGTCCGTATACGTGTAGGAACAGGTGAGGAAGAAGTCGGAATAGTTGAATCTACCCAGCAGTTCGATTCCCTGGGTAACGGCTTTTTCCACGTTCTGGTATGTCTCCAGGGGCAGACCGTTATAGAGCAGGCCGGTATCCTCCCGGACCACCATCTGATCAACATCGTTACGGAAAAAACCAAGATTCATCATGAGAGTTCGGCCGAAAAGCCATTGCTCCAGGCCTGCGGCATAACCAATCGCCGTTTCAGCATCCAAGTTCGGATTCGACTGTACATAGTAGTTCCCGTGCCGGTAGGGGGCATTGTAGTAAAGTTGACGAATGGTGGGAGACTTGAAGGCCTTTCCGACAGAACCCCTGAGAACAGTGTCTTCCGTTAACCGATACATCAGGCTCAGCTTGGGGTTGATCTTGCCGCCAAAGGTGGAATGGTCGTCGTAGCGAAGTCCGGCTACCAGTGTCAGGCTGTCAAGGAGTTCAATTTCATCCTGACCATAGATGCTGTAGGTGGTGACGTCTTCCTCAACATTGATGATTGAACCGTCATCATTTTCAATGAGATAATCTATGCCCTGTTGCTGAACCTCGCTGCCGGCGACAATGGTTTGCCGGTGCCCGGCAAACCAGGTATACTGGATTTCGGCCTGGTCAAAGTCTACGTCACCATGTTTATAGCCATAGGAATAGCCGGGGTATCCATGTATAAAATCCCAATTATAAGTGGATCCCTTGATGGTCAGGATATGATTGTCGTTCGGCCGCCAGTCAAGACCGGCCAGTAACCGGTAGCTCTTTTCGTCCCGGTTGCCCGTCTTGTCGTAATCACTGGCCTCGCCCTTTAGGAAAAGGTCAACGCTGTCGCTGGCCACCAGGTCCATCTTGGCCATCAGGGAGTGGCGGTCGGACCGGATTGGATCCTCACGGATATCATCTGCGCTTTCATAGCTGTAGGTGATCAGGTAGCCCATGTTGTCCCGGGGGCTGTCCCCGAAGGAGACATATGCCTGGGACATGTTTCTGCTTCTGCCGTCATCCGACGGCTTTACGATGACACCGTTTTTCACCTTTTCCTTTACCTTGTACCAGCCATAAGAAACTCCGGCCTTGCCGGTCGGCTTTTGCGGTATCTTCAGGGTGATGATGTTGATTACGCCGGCGATCGCGTCACTCCCGTAAAGGGCGGACCCCGGGCCTTTCACCACCTCGATTCTGTCGATCATCTCCACAGGGATCTGGTTGAGGCCGATGCCGTATTCCCCCATACCCCCGCTTTGTCCGCATCCCATGATCCGCTGGCCGTCCACCAGTATCAGGCCATAGCCGTCATTGAGGCTCAGGCCCTGCAGTTTGGCCCGCCATGTATAGGTGCCGAATACATCGTCATGGACGGATGTCTGGACGCCCGGGATTGTCTTCAGGACATCCATGATGTTTTGGGCATTGCTGCGCTCAATATCCTGCCTGGTGACCACCACGGTTTCCACCGGCACGTCTTTCAGGGTGTGCGGCGTCCTGGTGGCCGTGACAACCACGTCTTGCAAGGCTGTCACCTTCTCCTGCCTGTCTGCCTCGGCCATGGCCGATGTCCCGGCAGCCGCCACCAGAAAACCGCTGAGCAGAATGGATCGTGTCCGTTTCTTCAAAATAGGCCTCCTTTTTGTATGATATTGATGATATCGATTGAAACTGGATGTTGCCTGCCCCATAACATACGATTTCATATTTCGTAACACTTGGTGAGACGGTCACTCCCTGGGTGGACACATAAAAAGTCCATCGGTGTAGAGGTGACTCAGTGCAACTGTGCGATATACAAAGGTAGCGGTGACGGCCAGGCAGAGGAGTAGATCAATATGTCGAGTATTGGCCGTACCCCTACAGCGCAGGAGTTTGCCGTAAACGTTCACGGTGTTCGCTGCAGGCCGATAGTATACGGCAGAGAGTGCGGGCACTCTCGCGTCTCAGGTCTGTACAGGCGTGGGACTGCGAGTCAGCGACAGTGGGGAGAGTCCCTGATAATCTCAATGCGACAGCCATGACCGTGGAGAGACAGGGTGCATGCAAGGGGTCGGCGCCCGTAACACCTATACTAAAAACGTGTTATCGATAATACCTTTTTCCATGATCGTCAAGATAAACATTGATATAAAAATTAGTAATAGTTCACCGAGCCGCCATATGGGGGGGGGAATGCAAGACATGCCCGCCGTCGGCCTTTTTTTCGGTCCGACGGCGAGTTGGGCTTCGAATGTAGAGGAGGGGGATGTTATGGGAGGAGAGAAGACAGAGGTTTTCCCGCAAAGGATGCTGGGACGGGTTCTGTCAGGTAGTCCAGGGGATTCCGGTTCTGCATTCGGCAGGTCCTGGTGACGGAAAGGATACGTTCGGTGAACCGTTCCCCTTTTTCGGATTTGGACCCGAAGCAGATCTTCCGCCATTGCACAGCCGGCCGCAATGCCTGTACCGCGGCATTATTGATTGGCTCGACTCCCTCGTGCCGGAGAAAGACAAACAGGTGATCCCAGGTTTCGAGAAACCGCTTTGCCCGGGCACGGACAGTCCCTTCCTGCTTTGCCCATAATGGTTGCAAAGATGCTACATGCGTCCACGCAGAAGAGCCGTTGCCTGCCAGAGTTCTTCCTGCGAGACATTGTCTGTTTCCCGAAAGGCGTGCCAGTATGAAAAGAGCCGGCCGATTTCGCGCAGCAGTTGGTGGAGAACTTGTAGGCATCGGGGCTTCTCCCTGAATCCCGAAGCCCTTTGAGTTTTCTGATCAGATGTGCCCAGCAGAGCTGGCGGAGTCCATGTTTATGGTAGGCGGAATAGGCAGAGTGGTCGTCGATGCCCAAGATACCGTTGTAGCGATCTCCCAGGGTCTCCCTGATAACCTTTGCGCCCCGGCTGGCGGAGATTGTGAAAACGACACAGGATGGACTCGTAAAAAGTCCATCACACTCTAGA
>CAZURY010000061.1:0-8975 GCA_964623145.1 uncultured Desulfobulbus sp.
CGTTTAAGCGTTTAAGCGTGGTAATAATCGGAAATTCCAATACAATCAAAGATATTCCAGAAGACAATGGCTGAAGAAACTGCGGCAGCTCCCCAGGCGGAAGACCCTAAAAACGGATTACAGGTACTGATCGGTCGCATACGGCAGTGGCCCATGCCGCGCAAGCTGGCATTGCTGGCCGTCATCATGATTTCAGTGGCCATGTTTGCCTTTATAATTATCCAGGCCAGGACAGCAGATTATCAGCTGCTGTATGCCAACCTTGACGAAGGAGACGCTGCTTCCATCGTTGAATGGCTTAAAGGGAACAATACCCCGTATCAACTGACAAATAACGGGAAAAACATACGAGTGCCGGCGAGCGCCGTCCATGAGACGCGCCTGCAACTTGCCTCTGCCGGGCTTCCCAGGGGGGGTGGTATTGGCTTTGAAATTTTTGACAAACAATCCTTTGCCTTGACGGATTTTGTCCAGAAAGTCAACTTTACCCGGGCCCTGCAGGGAGAGCTGGCCCGTACCATTTCTTCTCTCAATCCCGTTGAATCGGCCCGGGTTCATCTGGCTCTGCCGGAAAAACGACTCTTTAAAAATCAACAGCAACCGGCAACCGCCTCGGTTATCGTTAATCTCAGGCCTGGTCTGCGCATGAGCGAGTCGCAGATCCAGGGTATTATTTATCTGGTATCAGGCTCCGTGGAAGGACTTGATCCCGATCATGTGACCATTATTGACCAGAACGGCAAAGTGCTGACCAGGACGGGCGACAAAGGACTCCTGGGAAGCATGTCACCCGACATGCTTGAGTACCAGGTTCAGGTTGAAAAAAATCTGGAAGAACGTGCCCAGTCCCTGCTCGATACTGCATTGGGTCCAAAAAATGCCATGGTCCGGGTAACGGCCAGCCTTGATTTTGCCCGTTTTGAAAAAACCGAAGAAACCTTTGACCCCGAAGAGCCGGTTATCCGCAGTGAACAGATCAATGAGGAAAAATCCGGTTCCCAGATCACCGGCGGCGTCCCGGGCGTCCAGTCAAATCTGCAGGGGCCGGGCAACTCGGTTGCCGGCGCCACACCACCTTCAAGCAGCCTGCAGAAAACAACCAATTATGAAATCAGCAAGGTTGTTTCCAAGACGGTTAATCCGGTCGGTACCATAAAAAAAGTTTCCGTCTCGGTACTGGTCGCCGACAAGGTTATTCCTGCAACCAAAAAGGAACCGGAAAAAACCGTACCGCGAACCGAAGCGGAACTGAACTCCCTGGAAAAAATGATAGCATCGGCCCTTGGTCTTGACAAGGCCCGTGGCGACAAGATCGAGATCACCTCCATGCCCTTTACAGAACCTGCAGGTAGCAGCGATATGGAATCGATCAGTGAAAACAAAATCTTTCAGTACATGCCGATAATACGTTACGGTTTCTATTTCCTCGGCGGTCTGCTGGTGTATTTCCTCATGGTCAGACCGGTCATCAAGACCCTGCGCGAAGACGTTACCCAGCATTATAAAACCGTGCAACAGCTTCAGGAAGAACAGAACAAGGCCGAGCAGGCCGAAGAGAAAAAAGAACTTGAGGCCCTGATGCGGGATCCTCTCATGCGGGTTCGTGACGCCATTGAGACCAACCCGGTCTTTGCCGCTCATATCCTGAAAAACTGGATTCACGATAAAGGTTGATACCGACTCATGGCTCAGCAAAAGGACAAACTTGACGGTATCCGCCGAACAGCCATTCTCCTCATGTGTCTTGGTGAGGAAACAGCCGCCAAGGTCATGCGTGAAATGACCGATGAGGAGATTTTCAGGATTACCCGGGCAATGGCGGAAATCGATCATATTCCCGAAGATGTAAAACTCGCAGTTCTATCCGAGTTTGAATTGTCGGCAGAGGCTCAGGCGGGCCTGGTTATAAAAGGACAGGACTTTGCCAAAAAGACTATTGCCGGAACCGGTGATGAAGAACGGGTAAAAAGCCTGATGAAACAGTTTATCACCGGCACAGAAACCCGCCCACTGGAAACAATCGCCAAAATGCAGCCGGGCATGGTTGCCGGCCTGCTCGAACGGGAACACCCACAGACAGTGGCGCTGGTTCTTTCCACACAGACTCCTGATCATTCCAGCGCTATCATCAGCCACCTGCCCGAAGATATGCAGGCCGATGTCATCTACCGTATCGCCACCATCGACAGTGTTTCTCCCGGGGTAATCGACCGGATAGAGGATGCCCTGCATCGTGAGATCGGTGTTGTGGTCGGGGCTCAGGACCAGCGACAGATCGGTGGTGTCACCAAAGTCGTTGAAATCCTGGATAACATGGAAAATAACCTGGATGCGGATATCCTGGACAACCTGGAAGAAGTTGACCCTGACATGGTTGAGGAAATCCGCAAACAGATGTTCACCTTTGACGATCTTGCCGCCGTTGATGGACGTTCCCTGCAGATGATTCTGCGCGAGGTAAATAATGACTCCCTGACGCTGGCGCTGAAGACAGCATCCGATGAGCTTAAAGAAAAAATATTCTCCAACATGTCGGCCCGGGCTGCAGACATGATACGAGATGATCTTGAGGCTCTTGGTCCTGTACGCCTGTCCGAAGTTGAGGCCATGCAGCAAACCATTGTCAAGATAGCCATGAAACTTGAGGAAGAAGGCAAACTTGTCCTGGGTAAGGGAGGCGGTGATGAGCTCGTCTAAAATATTTAAGGATGACCCGTCGTTTACCCCGGTCTCCCTGGTCAGTGAAAAGATTCAGCTCGATTCTGCTGTTACGCAGGATCAACAACCCGTCTCCCGGGTCGATGAAACTGAACAGCCGGAACAGGAGGACATACAATCTCCCCCTACACAGGAAACGCTTCCCCCGGCACCACAGCCGCCACTGCCGGACCTTGATGCCATCCGCGCCGAAGCCTATGCACAGGGTAAGCTTGATGCCCGGCAGGGAGCCAGAGAGAATGAGCAGGTACAACAATCTGATTTACGGCAAACAATTGAGGCATTTTCCCGCGCCTGTACCGAGGTGGACAACCTGCACGGAGAACTTCTCGAACAGAGCCGTGGAGAGATGATCAACCTGGTCATTGCACTCAGTAAAAAAATTATCGGCCACGAAATATCCATTGGCAGAGATGTGATCGCTGGTACCCTGAAAAACGCTATCGAACTGGCTATGAAATATGATGAGTATGACATCTGGATCCATCCTGACGACCTTGCCGTCGTAGAAGAAATGGTACCCGAGCTGGTAAGTTCAGTACAGCAGCTCAAGCATATCACCTTAAAGACCGACCAGAATATTCTTCAGGGCGGCTGCCGGTTGGATTCTGATATCTGTACCGTTGATGCAACCATTGAAGCGCAACTTGAGACGGCACGCGAATTTCTCGAGGAAAAAAGCAACAACGAGGATAACCGGATCCCGAACCATACAGACAATGACACCCCGGCTGAGAATCCATGAATATCAGCGCCGAGGCCATTAACCGCCTGACCACCCCAAGGGTGTATGGCAAGGTCCGCCGTATTGTCGGCCTGGTGGTTGAAGGGCACTGCCCGCACTCTTCGGTTGGATCGCTCTGCGAAATCAGCCCCCTGGAGCCGGGTCCACCGATTCCCGCTGAAATAGTCGGCTATAACAATGACCAGGCCCTTCTGATGCCTCTGGGTGAGCTGCGCGGCCTTGGTCCGGGCAGCCTGATCCGGGTTATCAAGGAAAGCGCTTCCATCCAGGTGGGTGACGGCTTGCTCGGCCGTGTAATTGACGGCATGGAACAGGTACTGGACGAGGGTCCGCCGCTCCACCTTAAAGAAACGACACCTCTGTACAGTCTCCCGCCCAGCCCCATGCAGCGCCAGAAGATCGCCGAACCTCTTGATCTCGGCATCCGGGCTATCAATGCACTGCTTACCTGCGGAACGGGCCAGCGCATGGGCATTATGGCAGGTTCCGGGGTAGGGAAAAGCGTCCTGCTTGGTATGATGGCCAAATATGCGAAGGCGGACATTAACGTGATTGCCCTGATCGGTGAGCGTGGACGTGAAGTACGGGAATTTATTGAACGTGACCTGGGCGAGGAGGGACTCAAACGATCGATTATTGTGGTTGTCACCTCTGATCAATCGCCGCTTTTGCGGATGCGCGGCGCCTTTGTCGCAACCGCCATTGCCGAACATTTCTGTAATCACGGGAAAAATGTCCTTCTAATGATGGATTCCGTGACCCGTTTTGCCATGGCCATGCGGGAAATCGGCCTGGCCGTCGGGGAACCACCGACCACAAAAGGATACACTCCATCGGTTTTCGCCACCCTGCCCAAGCTGCTCGAACGGGCGGGAAATTTTCAGGGCAAGGGCTCCATCACCGGTTTGTACACCGTATTGGTCGATGGCGACGACCTGACGGAGCCGGTTGCCGATTCAGTCCGTTCAATCCTTGATGGTCACATTGTCCTTTCCAGGGATATTGCGGCAAAAAACCATTATCCCGCCATTGACGTTATGATGTCGACCAGTCGGGTTATGCGCGACATAGTCAGCCGGCGCCATATGGAACTGGCCGGCAAGGCCCGAAGCGTCATGGCTGTATACCGCGAATCGGAAGATCTGATCAATATCGGGGCCTATGCTGCCGGCAGCAATAAAAAAATCGATTACGCCATTTCCAGAATTGATGCCATTAATACCTTTCTCTGCCAGGGGTTTAATGAATCCGCTTCTCTTGAAGAGACCATCCGCGACCTTGGAACACTTGTCAGTGACCGCAAAGGTCGCGACAGAAGACGTCCCGGGCGGCGAAATATTGAACGTAGAAAAAACCCGCAGCCGGAAGAGGCTGATGAATGAAACCGTTTTCCATGGAGCCGGTTCTCAGATTTCGTCAGCAGCTTGAGGACGAAGCCAGACAAAAGCTCTTTACCAGTAAGAAAAAAGAAAGCGAAATCAGCAGACAACTGGAAAATGCCCAAAACACATTTGCAGACCTAATCAACAACTTTGAGCGTGAGAAAAAAGAAGGAACAACAATAGACCGACTGCTCCTCTATGAAAACAGAATACTTCTTAACCGGGAAGAATTGGTAGAATTACAGAAAAAGCTGGCCGACCAGCAAAAGGAAGTAGCCCGCAGGCGCAGGCGACTGCTCCAGGCCAGCCAGGAAAAAAAAGCCCTGGAAAAACTAAAGGAAAAGCAAAACCTTGCCTATAAACAATATAAAGAAAGACAGGAAGCCGCCATGCTCGATGAAATCGCCGTCCTGCGACACGGTCGTCAATAATTTTACATGCCGGATCTGTGTCTGAAATAATAAAACTATTACTATCATGCTGCCACGCCTCGTTCTCGCCATAATACTGCTGCTTTTTCCCGGCTCTATTGCTCATGCCGCTGTCCCTGCACCCGCTGCTGCCGGCAAATCAGTGAACAAAAAACCTGCCCAAAAAAACATACCTGATGAACAGCCATTTACCTCGGTTGAGCAACGAAGAGTCCTACAGGCTTTGCAACATGAACGCCAAAATCTTATTCAACAGCAGCAGGAGCTGGCAAACCGGAAAAAGGAACTAAAGAGATTGGAGGAGGAGGTCGATAAGAAACTTGATCAACTTGAAACAACCAGGCTGCAAATAAAAAAATTACTCGCGGAAAAAGATGCCCGTGAACAAAAAAGAATCCGCGATCTCAGCAAGATGTACGCAAAAATGTCACCGGAAAAAGCAGCCCGAATATTTGGAACCCTTGAACAAAAGTTAGCCATCGGCCTTCTTGCAAATATGAAAACCAAGGCAGCGGCAAAGATACTTAACAATATGGATAGAGACAAGGCAGCTAAACTCACCTCTGCCTTTTCCACTCTTAAATAAACCGGCATGCCTTGGCAGCACAACAAACCATGAAACTCAACGGGTACGATACAAACAAGGCGTTATCCGATTTTCCGATAAAAAATTTCTCTTTTACCCGTACGGATCCCATGGGCAAAAGGAGCCATTGTTCATAAAGAACTTACAGATAGAACTCACAGATAGAACTCACAGACAGGACTTACAGACAGGACTCACAGATGCAAGCAATACCAGCCATATCAGTTGCACCCCAACCGGCTCCAGCTCCTGCTGAATCACCCGCTGCAGGGAATAATGTCGGCAACGACCATTTCAGCAGACATCTCAGCGATGCCCGCCGTCAGGTTGACAGGCATGAACACGACGCAAAAACCGCCGCCAATGACACGAAAGGCCGTAAACCGCAAACAGCTGCTGAAAAAAAACATACTAAAAGATCAAAGCCTGCCGAAGGGACGGAAACAACCGCCGGCAAACATGCAGATGGCACGGACACCGGTAAGGATGCAATAAAGGCGGATGATTCAGTTACGGTACATGACGAAGATCTTCTTCAACAAATACTGCAGGACTCTTCGCTCTCCAACACCCTCAACGGGTCCGGTGATGATACACTGGTAATCCGACAGACGGAAAATGCGCCGGTATTACAGGATATGAGTACACAACAGGCTCAGGGCAGGAAAACCATCCTCGCCACTGTCCTGGACAAGGTGACCGGAGAACAACCAGTCGCGACCATTGCTCAGGAGCAGAGCATGGAGAATCCTGTCCAGCAGCCTGGAGCCCAGCCGGAAAAAATGGTCGTTGAACGATGGCAGGCCCAATTCAGCTATGCAGATACAATGGCTGCCTCTTCACAACAAGAGAGTCCGAATCAGGGAAAAACAGAAATTCCGGGAATGACCCTCAGCTCACAGACAATCCAGGCCACGGTAACTCCCGATGGCGCTCAGACAGCTGCCAGGGCCCACGGAACCGCCGGAAATGGCGTGGAAGTTCCGCAGCCGCCACAGGATGCAAATTCCAATTATATTCATTCAAATCTACCGGGAGTGACAACAACGGATGCTGAGGCTGACTCATCCAATGATCAGCAACCAGGACAAGCTGGTCGGAATATGGCCGGAAACACTGCACCGGCAAATGGATCGCAGGCGTCTGTACCCACGACAGGGCAGGAAACACCATTGATCTTCTCTCTTGATCAAACAGGATCAGCAAGCGCCCCGTTATCCGGTCCGGCAACTTCAGGCTCAATGTCCCTGCATCTGCCGTCAGGCATTGACGTGCCCCACTCCCAGATTATCGATCAGGTCGCAGGTCAGTTTACCATGAACCGAAAATTGGAGTCCGGGACCATTACCCTCAGACTCCATCCGGCTGAACTTGGTGAACTACGAATGGAGATAAAGGTGGAGCAGGACAATATCAAGGCACATATAACCGCTCAAAATCCTCAGGTCCAGGACCTGCTCGATCGCAATCTCCCCAGATTGCGCCAGGCCCTTGAACAGCAGGGTATGAATCTTGCGCATATGCAGGTCAGCGTGGCAACCGATGACGGCGGCAATGGCCAATTTTTCCAGGAGCAATTTAACAGGCAGCAATTCAGCCATTCTTCACGCACCAACAGCAGCCGGAATATTTTTTCTCTGCCTGAAGAAGACATGGATGAACCGTACGCCATAGATCCAGATCAAAACTTGAGCGTGCACATTTAAGGAGTACCGACATGACCTATATTCCGGGAATATCACAAGCATTTACGGCTGCCGACCAGGCAAACAAAACCGCAGCCGATAAAGCCGACAAAAAAGCGGACGGAAAGAACCAAACCCTGGGACAAGATGACTTTTTAAAACTCCTGGTGGCCCAGCTTCAGAATCAGGATCCACTCAATCCTTCCGACCCAACCGAGTTCACAGCCCAACTGGCTAATTATTCCCAACTGGAGCAGTTGTTTAACCTCAACGATTCCATGGATAAGCTGGCCCAAAGTCAGAATAACTCTGAACGACTCTCCGCTCTTTCCATGATTGGTAAAGAGGTGCTCGTTGAAGCCTCTTCGTTTAATCTCGGTGAAGGGAGCGTGGATATTGGCTACAAGGTTGACGGCACAGCATCCGAGATACAGATACAGATCCAGGATTCCACCGGCCGGCGCGTTGCAACTCTGGACGCAACTGAACTTACTGCCGGCAACCACTCCATTACCTGGCAGGGCGTTGGTGAGACCGGCGAGCACCTGCCGGCCGGCCAATACACCATAGTCATTGAGTCCAAAAGCGCTGGTGAGGGAGAAACCGTTGGCGTCACACCCCTCGTCAGGACGGATGTAACCGGTGTTGACCTGGGTGACGGTGGCGCTGTCCTCATCACGGATGTCGGCGAATTTTCCATGGCGGACATCCATGGCGTCTATGAGGCAAACTCTACGACAAACGACCTAAAGAATGAAGAACAAACAACCGATAGAGGGAACAGCGAAGAAAACATCTCAGGCGCAACGGATGGCGCGGGGATAGTTGACGAGGCCGCATCTGCTGCACAGGCAGTACAGAATGCAGTTGACACGGTCAGCGGCGGATAGATCGTTTCCAAAGATTCTATTTATGCTGCTGCATCAAACTCTGAAATTATCAAATAACCACGCAGGAGATTGCAATGGGCATCCAAAGTGCTATGTTTAGCGGCGTCAGTGGACTTAACACCAACGCCCAGGCCATGAGTGTTTTAGGTAACAACCTGGCCAACACCAATACCATAGGTTTTAAAGGAGCAAGAACGGTTTTTTCCGATCTGCTTTCAAGTACGGTCTTCGGGTCAGGCGGCACGTCCCAGGTAGGCCGGGGTGTCGGCCTGTCCACCATAGATAATGTTTTTTCCCAGGGGACTTTTGAAACCACCTCATCCGACACCGATGTTGCCATTGAAGGCGACGGTTTTTTTATTGTCAAAGAACCGGGAAATGACACGCCCCTGTACACCAGGGCTGGAGCATTCAGGTTCAACAATGAGGGCTACCTGGTTAATCCGGAAGGGTTCAGGGTTCAGGGCAAATTATTTGATCCCCTCACCGGCGAACTGGCTCCCGGAGATCCTACTGATATCCAGGTAAAAAATACCGG
>CAZURY010000062.1:0-8924 GCA_964623145.1 uncultured Desulfobulbus sp.
TCGTGAAGGCGGCCGTACTGTTGGCGCCGGCGTCATCAGTGAAATTATAGAATAAATATACTGGGCGCCGATTTTTCGGTTGCGATCAGGATACATATGCAAAACCGACTGCTAACAAAGATTCTTTGTGGTCGGTTTTTGAATAACAGGGTTTCTGATGAGAGATATTATTACACTTGCCTGTACGAGTTGCAAGCAGCGCAATTATACAACGACTAAGAATAAGCGAACCATTCCACACAAGCTGGAGTTGAAAAAATTCTGTCCTTTTTGTAAGGCGCATACACCGCATAAGGAAACAAAATAAATTCAGACTATATGGGTTTATCCTGCGCCTAACTTTTATGCAGGCCAGTAGCTCTAACTGGTAGAGCATCGGACTCCAAATCCGAGGGCTGGGGGTTCGAGTCCCTCCTGGCCTGCCATTGGTTTATGGTTCAGATACAGGATTCTCAGGTCTATCTTTGTTGTTTGTTGTACCTGGGTTGTGAAACATTCTTTTTCTGTTCATCTGTTATGTCAGCTGGACGGATATTCTATTGGTCGGGATACAGATGGCAAGGAAGAAAAAAGGGCAGGGCGGTAAACATAAACAGCCCGCTAGAGTGGAAAAAGTCGAGCCTAAGGGTATCGCCCTTTTTTCACCGTCGAATATACGTACTTTCGTTGAACAGGTCCAGGTCGAATTTACGAAGATAGTGTGGCCTGATAGAAAGGTGACACTTGGACTGACAGGCTTTGTTCTTATTCTTGTCGTGATACTCTCTATATATCTCGGCTCGGTCGATCTCCTTCTCGGTAAGCTCGTTTCGTTGGTTCTCCAATAACGGCTACAGGCGTTTTCAATGGCTAAAAAATGGTACATAGTACACACCCATACCGGGTTTGAAGGAAAGGTGAAAGCAACCCTTGAAGAGCGAATCCATTCCTCCCGTCAAGAGGAGTTCTTTGGTGATGTCCTCGTGCCTACGGAACAGGTTGTTGAGATGGTCAAGGGAAAGCGAAAGACATCGGAACGCAAATTTTTTCCAGGATATATTCTTGTGCAGATGGAGATGAATCAAGATACCTGGCACACCGTAGTTGAAACACCTCGGGTTACCGGATTTGTCGGTGTGAATGCAAATCAGCCTTTAGCCGGTCAGGATCTGCAAACACTTATCCCCTCTTTAAGCGATGAAGAAGCGATGCGAATTATCGGTCGCATTGAAGAAGGGGCAACC
Source organism: uncultured Desulfobulbus sp. (assembly GCA_964623145.1). Classification (GTDB taxonomy): domain Bacteria; phylum Desulfobacterota; class Desulfobulbia; order Desulfobulbales; family Desulfobulbaceae; genus DRLX01. Next base: position 1,224 of record CAZURY010000062.1, read on the forward strand.
GCTCCCAAGCCGAAAGTGATTTTCACAGAAGGTGATGTGGTGAGGGTTACCGACGGGCCCTTTGCTAACTTTCAGGGAGTTATCGAGGAGGTTTATCCTGATAAAGGCCGGGTGAAGGTTATGGTTTCCATCTTTGGACGATTAACTCCTGTTGAACTTGAGTATATCCAGGTAAGTAATACATAATCAGATATCTTCACGGCATTGTTATAAATAGTTGCTTGTGCTCTATGGGCATCGGCAGTTCTCTATGTTGCCGGCATTATCAGGGGCCAGGATATAATAAAGCCGGTTGGCATTTCGGAAAAAACATGCTGATTCGTATCCATTGATGTTTCAGGATTAATCAGGAATCCGGTTACACGGAAAATTAAAATCTATTATTGTTTCATTCATGTCGGTTTCAAATGGATGAGGAATTTTTTTGGAATAGGCATGGAGGAGTAGGCAAATGGCAAAGAAAATTCAATCATATATAAAGTTACAGATTCCAGCCGGAAAGGCCAACCCGTCGCCCCCGGTAGGGCCTGCGCTTGGTCAGCATGGTGTTAATATTATGGATTTCTGTAAGGCATTTAATGCGAAGACTCAATCAGCAGGTGATACTATTATACCCGTTGTGATAACGGTCTATAACGATCGCTCGTTCAGTTTTATCACGAAAACCCCACCCGCTTCCGTGCTTTTGCTCAAGGCTGCCGGGATTGATAAGGGATCAAGTAATCCCAAAAGAGAGCGTGTTGCAGATCTTGGCCGGGATAAGATCAGGGAAATTGCTGAAATTAAAATGCCGGATCTCAACGCATATGATGTTGAACATGCAATGCGTATTGTAGAAGGAACAGCCCGCAGCTGTGGTATTACCATAGTAGAATAACCTGCAATTTGCAGCGGCGGATAATGTGCTGCAGTAAAGAAGGCAACGATTAACAAATTCGATTACCTGCATGTGCGCCCAGCATGACAGGGAGAAAAACAGGGGTATATCATGGCCAGACACGGGAAAAATTATAGAAACAACGCTGCTGAAGTTGACAAGACGAAGCTTTATGAGCTCCAGGAAGGAGTAGGGCTTGCACTGAAAGCCGCTTACGCTAAATTTGATGAATCAATAGATATTGCCGTTCGTCTAGGTGTCGATCCCAGGCATGCTGATCAAATGGTACGGTCAAGTGTAATGCTGCCTCACGGTACCGGAAAAGAGGTGCGGGTTCTTGTTTTTGCCAAGGGCGAAAAAGAAACCGAGGCCCTCAATGCAGGAGCTGATTATGCCGGATCCGATGAGATTGTTGCAAAAATCAAGGATGGTTGGCTTGATTTTGACAAGACCATCGCCACCCCTGATATGATGGGAGAGGTTGGTAAGATAGGTCGCATTCTTGGACCTCGAAACCTGATGCCCAATGCTAAGCTCGGTACTGTTACCTTTGATATAGAACGGGTTGTCGGTGAAATTAAAAAGGGCAAGGTTGATTTTCGTGTTGATAAAAACGGCATTGTTCATGCCGCCATTGGTAAAAAAACATTCGGCCCGGAAAAAATTCAGGATAACATTATCGCCTTTGTCGACAAACTGATTCAGCTTAAACCATCATCAAGTAAGGGTATTTATTTAAAATCAATCGTTATTTCAACTACGATGGGGCCTGGGGTCAAGTTGGATCCTTTCCATATTCGTACCCAGATTAAAGAAAGTTGACAGCTTTTTTTTGATCCCTTTTTTACGGCGATTTTTTGTAACTGATCACAGGCACAGCATCTTCGCGCGATCACGATTGGTCGCATAACCGGCTATAGCGACCAATCGTGCTTGCGCAAATCTGCCGCACCTGTGACCAGTTACAATTCCGAGGTAATGAAAACGCAGGGTTATGAACCCTGTGATCAGATACAATTTTTTTTTATAGGAAAAAGCATTTCCATTGCCGTAAATCATTTCAATTCTTCGATGTGCGTTTTCGTTGTTGATATAGACTAATGGGAGCCTTGAAAAATTATATTTACGCCAAACCTCCCGGAGTCTCGCGGGCTTGCTTACCTCGCTATGCTCAAGATTTTATCCTGGGAATATCCGGTCTGTGGCAAAATTTTTCACATGCCACGAAGTCTACGCTTATCTGACTTTGACGAAAATCCTGATTTTTCAAGGTCCTATAATTACGTTTTTTGTTAACTGATAACCATTCACATAACTGATTTCGGGAAGGTCAGAGACAGCAGGTTCGAAAGTATAATGACTGTTTTTTCAGTCGCCTGCCGAGACCGATGAACAGATTCTTTCAGAGTCTGTGGTTTGTCTTCATTTCTTATCTGTTACTGTGGCTGTCCCGCCAAACAAAGAAGGAGGTGTAACAGTTGAATCGCGATGAAAAGGCCGGCAAGGTCCGGATACTTAACGAGACCTTCACAAAGGCCAAGTTTGCGGTAGTCACTGATTATCGCGGGCTGAAAGTCACAGAGCTTGAAAAATTGCGTAAAGAATTACGACAAAATGACGCTTTTATTCAAGTTGCTAAAAACACACTGCTCAAGCTTGCCGTCCAGGGAACTGAATTTGAGGATCTTGGGGAGAGTTTTACCGGTACAACCGCGATTGCGTTTAGTTTTGAGGAACCGGTTGGAACGGCCAAGGTACTTGCCGATTTTGCCAAGGAGTTTGATGCATTAAAGATTCGTTCTGCGGTTATGGACGGAAAAGTGCTGACTGTTGATGATGTCAGTGCTTTGGCAAAACTTCCAAGTAGAGACCAACTTCTTGGACAACTGTGCGGTGTGCTGGTGGCTGTACCCACAGGCCTTGTACGGGCGCTCAACGGAGTGCCGAGTAATCTTGTGTATGCCTTGCAGGCAATTAAAGAACAGAAAGAAAATTAAAATATCTCGATTATATCAGGAGGAATGATAATGTCTGATTCCATTGAACAGGTTGTAGAAATTGTAGAAAAAATGTCTCTGCTTGAGGTTGCTGAGCTTGTAAAGGCCCTCGAAGAAAAATTTGGTGTATCTGCAGCTGCTCCGGTTGCAGTAGCTGCGGTTGGCGGCGGCGCTGCTGATGGTGGAGCCGGTGGCGGCGAAGAACAAACTGAATTTGATGCTGTATTGACAGCCGCTGGTGACCAGAAGATCAAGGTCATTAAAGAGGTACGCGCTATTACATCTCTTGGCCTGAAAGAGGCAAAAGCGTTGGTCGAGGGTGCTCCCACTCCCATTAAAGAAGGTGTCTCCAAGGATGAGGCCGCCGAGATCAAAGAGAAAATTGAAGCAGTTGGTGGTTCTGTAGAGATCAAGTAGTCATTGCTTCAGGCATGGCCCGCAGGAAAGTTCTGCGTGAGGTCTGCCGGTTTTGATCAGGCAACGCTACAGAGGCGAGTTCCTCTGTAGCGTTCCTGCGTTTGAGGGAAGTTGTGTGCAAGTCGGGCGGGCTATGCTGAAAATAGAGTGTAATATTAATTAATTACCCCATTTTACCGGCGCCGCTGTTTCGTGGAAAATTTTGAGGAAAACCATGAAGAGAGTTCGAAAAAGTTTTGCCAAAACACGCAAGATTATTGATCCACCGCATCTTATCGCCATGCAGAGACACTCGTATGAGCGTTTCCTTCAGCGCGATATTGACCCGGATGCACGGGAAGATTTTGGGCTGCAGGCAATCTTTAAAAATATTTTTCCTCTTACTGATTTTAACGGCCTCTGCTCTCTGGAGTTTGTCCGTTATGCCTTTGGCCAGGCAAAATATACAGTGGAAGAATGCATTGAACGAGGTATGACCTATGACGTTCCGGTGAAAATCACTGTTCGTTTGATTACCTTTGATGTGGATGAAGAAACAGGCGTTCAATCTGTTCGCGATATCAAAGAACAGGAAGTCTTCCTCGGTTCCCTGCCTCTAATGACCAAAGACGGCGTGTTTGTCGTCAACGGCACGGAACGGGTTATTGTCAACCAGCTGCAACGTTCTCCCGGCCTCTTTTATACCCATGATAATGGTAAATCACATGCCTCCGGCAAGAGGTTGTATTCTGCTCGAATCATCCCGGTTCGCGGATCTTGGCTGGATTTTGAATTTGATATTAAAGACATTCTTTATGTGCGGATTGATCGTCGTCGTAAACTTCCGGTTACCGTCCTGCTTAAGGCGCTTGGTTATACTGAGGAAGAGCTGCTTCGTGAATTTTATCAGGTTGATACCGTAGAGATTTCCGGTGGCAAGTATTTCCTTCGCTTCAACCCCGACACGTTTATCGGCACCCGTCTACCCGATAATGTGATTAATCCAAAAGATGGAAAAGTTCTTGGGAAAAAAGGGCGTAAGGTTTCCAAGGCTTTGGCCAAAAGAATTGATCAGGCGGGCATAGAAAAAGTTGAGATTCACACTGAAGATCTGCTTGGGCGAATCCCTTTGTCGGATATAGTGCATCCGGAAACCGGTGAACTTGTTGCCGCCGGAAATGAACCGCTTACCGAAGGCTCCCTGAGCGCCATTGAAGAGGCTGGAGTCGGCTCCTTTGATCTCTTATTTATTAATGGTGTTTCCGTAAGTGAAGCCTTTAGTAAAACCCTTGGCAAAGATCTGTTGCGTGTTGGCATTCAGGAGCGCGAAGAAATCATCAAACAACTTCAGGATGATGGTCTTTCCGGGGCCGAATTGGAGGAGGCCCTGAATCAGGAGGTAAAAGATCGAGTTCGTGCCCGGGCACAGATTGAGATATATCGGAGGCTTCGACCTTCCAGCCCGCCAACGCCTGAAGTAGCCCAGGCCTTTTTTGATAAATTGTTTTTTGATCCTTCGACGTATGATCTTTCCGAAGTTGGTCGTTATAAGATCAACGCAAAACTTGGTTTAGATACCTCCATTGATCATCGAACTTTGACAAAGGAAGATATCATAGAAGGGGTGAAATACCTGGTGCGCATCAAGGATGGCCTGAAAGACGGTGATGATATTGATCATTTAGGCAATCGCCGGGTGCGGACAGTAGGCGAGCTGGTCGAAAACCAGTATCGAATGGGACTTGTCCGTATGGAACGCGCCATCAAGGAGCGTATGACCCTGCAGGAAATTGAAACTCTCATGCCCCATGACCTGGTCAATCCAAAACCTGTCACTTCAGCGATCAAGGAATTTTTTGGAACTTCCCAGCTTTCTCAGTTCATGGATCAGACCAATCCCCTGTCCGAGGTCACCCATAAAAGGCGGCTGTCGGCTCTTGGACCAGGAGGTCTTTCCCGTGAACGTGCCGGTTTTGAGGTGCGTGATGTTCATCCGACCCATTATGGCCGTATTTGTCCGGTTGAAACGCCTGAAGGTCCAAACATCGGCCTGATTGTATCATTGGCAACCTATGCCAAGGTCAATCCGTATGGATTTATTGAGACACCCTATCGTTTTGTGGAAAATCGGCAGGTGTCGGATACCTATAAGTATCACTCCGCGCTGCAGGAACAGGGCGAGGTTATTGCACCGGCCAAAGTCGAACTCAATGAGAATGAAATCGTTGAAGATCACTTGATCGCCAGAGAAAATGGTGAGGTCAGTATGGTGAGGGCGGATGAAATAACACGAATGGATGTTGCCCCGAATCAGTTGGTCTCCGTGGCCGCTTCCCTCATTCCTTTTCTCGAGAATGATGATGCCAACCGCGCATTGATGGGATCGAATATGCAGCGGCAGGCGGTTCCGTTATTGAAAACGGCTTCGCCGCTCGTTGGTACCGGAGTCGAAAAATATGTCGCCCGTGATTCCGGCGCATGCCTGCTTGCCGGTGGAGATGGAGTGGTCGAAGATGCAGACGCCAATCGGGTTGTTGTCCGGTACGATGAGCCCGGCACTGATGGATTTGAAACTGGAGTAGGCGTGTATCGTCTGTCCAAGTATAAAAAATCCAATCAAAATACCTGCTTTAACCAGCGGGCTCTGGTGCTGCCGGGTGAACGTGTTTCCAAGGGTGATGTGCTGGCCGATGGACCTTCGTCTGAAATGGGGGAACTGGCCCTGGGCAAGAATGTGACCATCGCCTTTATGCCCTGGCGCGGCTATAATTTTGAGGACTCAATACTTATTAATGAGCGTCTGCTTAAAGAAGACACCTTTACCTCGGTCCATGTGGAAATTTTTGAGACCATGGCCCGGGATACCAAGCTCGGCAAGGAAGAGATAACCCGTGACATACCCAATATCGGTGATGAGGCGTTGCGAAATCTCGATGATTCGGGCATCGTCCGAATTGGCGCCGAGGTTAAGGCTGGTGACATGTTGGTCGGTAAGGTTACACCTAAAGGTGAGACCATGCTTTCTCCGGAGGAAAAACTCCTGCGAGCGATCTTCGGCGAAAAAGCCGGTGATGTCAAAGATTCCTCTTTGCGGGTCCCGCCAGGTATTGAAGGGGTAGTCATCGATGCCAAGGTTTTTTCCCGCAAGGGTGTTGATAAAGACGAACGATCTCTGATGATTGAGGAAATGGAGGTTGAGCGTCTGAATCGGGATATGGACGATGAGCTCAAAAGCCTTAAAAAGGGTGTTCGCAAAGAACTGTCTGCCCTTATTGTCGGTCGAACAGCCAAAAGTGACATCAAGGACAAAGAGGGAAACGTTCACTTGAGACTTGGCAAGAAAATTACCGATGAAGTGTTGGAGCAGGTTGATTTTTTTGATCTTTATGCGCTTGATTTCTCTGAACGAAAAAAATATGAGGATGAGATTAATGCCATCTTCGGCCGTTACAAGAATCAGGCTGCTCTAGTCCGCAGCCGTTATGAGGGAATTGTCGAGCGCATGGAAAAAGGCGATGACCTCCCTCCGGGTGTGGTTAAAATGGTCAAGATTTATGTCGCGACCAAAAGAAAATTGGCGGTTGGTGACAAAATGGCCGGTCGGCATGGAAACAAGGGTGTTGTTTCCCGACTGCTACCGGAAGAGGACATGCCTTTTTTTGCCGATGGCACAACGGTTGATCTTGTCTTAAACCCCCTTGGTGTCCCTTCGCGAATGAATGTTGGGCAGGTTCTGGAATGTCATCTTGGGTTCGCGGCTAAAAGGCTTGGCGAGCAGATATCAAAACTATGCAAAAAACATGAAATCAACGAAGTTAAAAAACGTTTGCAATCCATTTATTCAGATGAAGAATATAAACGGTTGACCGACGGAATTGATGATGATGCACTGGTCGATATGGGAAGAAAATTCTTTCATGGAATCCATGTTGCAACGCCGGTTTTTGATGGTGCCTCCGAAGCTGAGATTCGAGCCATGCTTGTTGAAGCGGGTGTTGATGAAGTGGGACAGTCAACCTTATATGACGGCTTGACCGGTGATAAATTTGATAATCAGGTAACGGTCGGAGTTATGTACGTGTTGAAACTGCATCATTTGGTTGATAACAAAATTCATGCCCGTTCCACGGGTCCGTATTCATTGGTCACCCAGCAGCCGCTTGGTGGTAAGGCGCAATTCGGCGGCCAAAGGCTTGGCGAGATGGAGGTCTGGGCAATGGAGGCATATGGCGCGGCCTACACTCTCAAAGAGTTTCTTACCGTTAAATCCGATGATGTTGAGGGCAGGACAACCATGTATGAGAAGATCGTTAAGGGAAATAATTTTCTTGTAACCGGTTTGCCTGAATCTTTTCATGTTCTGGTCAAGGAATTAAAGGGCTTGTGTCTCGATGTGGAGCTGTTGGAGGACTAAGATTAGCTGTCTCCTGT
>CAZURY010000063.1:0-8793 GCA_964623145.1 uncultured Desulfobulbus sp.
GTCTGAGGAAATGAAAACGCATAGTTAATTGCCCTGTGAGGAGTTACAAAAATACGGAGCAGATATGGAAAAACTGGTGGCTGAGCTGAAGAAGCTGGTAACGTTTAAACAGGAAATTGATATCTCTGATGTGGTTTTGATTGCCGCAGAGGATCCTCAGATGCTTGCCTTTGCAGTAATAACGGATATTACCAGGGATTCATCGAGAAAAGATCCCTGGTGGCATGTGAGTATGCAGATGCTGTCGGTTCCACTGCAGTCGATTACCTGGACACTGAGGATGGAACAGATGTGCGGCCTTGAAATCTTTACCATGGGCGGAGATAAACGATTCATGGCGCCTGTACGAATTGACCTGAAAAAACCGGGCAATTCAGCTTCGGGCCCGCCTGCAGAGAATAAAAAGAATGCTGGACCTAAAGAAGGACGCCAGAGGCTGCGGATTGTCAAATAATGATTCTTCAAGAAAAAATGCAGGTGCGGAATCATTGCGGCGTTCATGGTCGGGTTGCAACCAGGCTGGCTGAGATAGCGATATCCACGGATGTGGAGATGGAGCTGATTAAAGACGGGCAGCATGTGGATTGCCGATCCATTCTTGATGTACTGGCTCTTGCCCTGACCAGGGGAATTCATGTCGAGGTCCGGGTCAAAGGGCAGGAAGCAGAGGTGGCTCTTGCCGCTGTCCGCCGTCTGTTGCGCGGGGAGAGCGAAGATGCCTGAAAATTACCCGGAAGAAGAGCTGATCTGCCCCGAGCCGCAGGTTGTGTTTGGAATCGGGGTGTCCCCGGGTATAGTGACCGCCGACGTACGTGTATTCAGGCGCCGAACCAGCAGCGCTGTCTGGCGCAGGCTTAAGCCCGGACAGACAGAAAGTGAAGTTCATCGCTTTACGACTGCTGTCGACAGAGCAGAGTGCGAGTTGCAGCAATTGCGCACCAGTCTGGCTGATGACCTTTTTGATGCCCTTTCCATTATAGATTCACATCTGCTCATGCTCAAAGATAAGATGATTCTTGAGCGAACAGTGGAAATCATCCGAAAGCAGGGTATCAATGCGGAATGGGCCTTGGCCACTGCCCTCAGCAGAATCAAGAAAAAATTTGATGCCATCGCTGATTCCTATATTAAACAGCGGTATATGGACGTCAAATATGTTGCCGACAGGATATTTGGCGTACTTTCAGGAAGAGCGGATGATATTCTGGCTGATATACGAACAAAGGTCATTGTTATCGGCCATGATTTTTCCCCTGAAGATATTCTGCACATGCAGACAGACAATGTTCTTGGTTTTATTACCGAAGAAGGGGGGGTCACCTCACATTCAGCAATAGTAGCCCGGTCACTTGGGATTCCAGCAGTGATCGGCGTTAAAGATATCACCTGTATCTGCGGTTCCGGAGACCGGGTGATCCTGGATGGCTTTTCCGGCCGTGTCTGTCTGCATCCAACTCCGGATCAATTAAGTCAATATCAGGAATATGATCGGCAGCACCAGTGTTATTCCAAAGAACTTTCCCGCTATAAACACCTGCGTTCGGAAACTCTGGACGGGCATTGTGTGCGTCTTGGCTGCAATATTGAGATGCCTGCTGAAATTGAGACTGTTCTTCATTATGGTGGTGAAGGAATCGGCCTTTTCAGGAGTGAATTTGATTTTTTTGCCGGCGATAATCTGCCGGACGAAGAAAAACTTGTCCGGGTGTATGGGGACCTGGTTGCCGCACTTGCTCCCCTGCCGGTGACGATACGGACCCTTGATGTGGGTGGTGATAAATTCAGTAACCGGCTGCCCCGTAACGGACCTCGCCTTGATCTGGAGCGTAACCCTGCTCTTGGCCTGCGTTCCATACGATATTCACTGCGGGAACCGGCTTTGTTCACTCTTCAGTTGCGCGCCTTGCTCAGGGCCTCGGTTCAAGGGAGATTGCGTATTCTCCTGCCCATGATTTCCTCTCCTTCGGAGGTGTTTTGCGTCAAAGAAATAGTAAAAAAAATCATGGCCGAACTGCGAGCGGAACGGATTCCTTTTGATCCTGACATCCAGGTCGGCATTATGATTGAGGTTCCCAGCGCTGTGATTCTTGCCGACAACCTGGCTTCAGAGGTTGATTTTTTCAGCATCGGCACCAATGATCTTATTCAATATTCCCTGGCAATTGATCGAGGAAATCAGTATGTGGCCCATATGTATGAGCCCTTGCATCCGGCGGTTCTGCGCATGATTAAGCAAACGATAGATGCAGGTCATCGACAGGGTATAGAGGTTTCCATGTGCGGCGAGATGGCAGGTGACACGGTTTGTGCAGCTGTACTGCTGGGGCTTGGCCTTGATGAGCTTTCCATGCGGCCCTCGGCCATCCCCCATATCCGACGAATACTGCGCTCTTCCCGATACCCGCAGTTGCTATCCCTTGGTCGAAGGATTCTTGCCTGCCGGGATAGCTGTGAAATCCGAAATTTTCTCACCAGCTATTTGCCGCAGCATTACCCGGAGGAATTTTGCAGCCCATGAAGGAGAGAGATCTTATTGCAGCTATCAGTGAGCGGGCCGCTCCGGCAACCAATTCTTCACTGCTTTACGGAATAGGGGATGACTGTGCCGTTACACAAAAAGATAGTAAAAACGTACTGCTCTACAGTATGGATACCTTGATTGAATCGGTTCATTTTGACTGCGCATGGCACCCGCCTGAACTTCTCGGTCGAAAGGCGGTTGCCGTCAATGTGAGCGATATTGCAGCCATGGGGGGCACGCCGCAATTCATCCTTTTTTCTCTTGGTCTGCCGCCCGGTTTTGATGAGAACTGGGCGCTTAAGCTCAGTGATGGAGTGGTGGATGGCTGTAACCAATATGATTGCACCCTCATTGGCGGGGATACGGTCGCAAGCCCGACAGGCGTCAGCATAAGCCTGACCGTGATCGGTGAGATGGCCGCTGATCTGGTTTTGTATCGGCATGGCGCCCGGGCCGGAGATATTATTTATGTAAGCGGACCTCTTGGCAGGGCTGCGGCAGGCCTTGAGCTTTTCAAACGCGGCCTGGGAGATAGAGACGAATTTGGTGATTTCTACCGAGCCCACCTTGACCCGAAGGCCAGAACAGACTTGGGAAAAATTCTTTCCTCAAGCGGCCTGGTTCATTCCATGATGGATCTCTCCGACGGTCTGGCCACGGATCTTGCACATATATGCAGGCGAAGCAAGCTCGGCGCTGTGTTGTACCGGCAACAACTGCCCTTTGATGCGGTTCTTGAAGATGTGGCGGCGCTTGTTGATATGGAGAGCCTGAAATTGATAATTGGCGGAGGTGAGGATTATGAACTGCTGTTGACTGTTCCCCCGCATGCAACAAAAAAATTGCAGGAAGTGGTGGCGCAGTCCGGTGATCTCCTGTATCCTGTCGGCAGAATGACAGCAGGTATGGGGGTAACGCTTGTACAGGCCGATTTGCAAAATAATACACAGGAAATCCCCATTGAATTTCTTGGATTTGATCATTTTACCATGAGGTGATTCATGTTGCTTAATACTTTGTTTAAGCGTTGGTCCTATAAGCTCTTTTCCCCGGACACCATCCATCGGCAAACCTATGATGCGTTTAAGGATCTGTTGAAGCACGATGCACTTGCCCATGATCTGATGGCCGAGCTGGAAATTCTTTACCACGAAGGAAAACGTCTTGATATGGCCGGTGTTAATGCATTGTTTGCCAGGTTTTCCGGCGCTGTCAAAGCCATGATTTCAAGCCTTGCCGTTCTTCAGCCTGCAGATGCGACAACGCTTATGCAATATCATAGAAAACTGGATTTCTATGTCCGCTTTTTGCTCGCCCCTCCCGAACAACCCATTGCAGAGCCATATCTCCTGGAATTCTCCGATATCAATGACAGCCAGGCAAGCGGCAACAAGGCCTTTAATCTGGCTAAATTGCAGAGAGACCTGCGGGCGCCGATACCAGGAGGCTTTGTCATCAGCACCAGTTCTTTTCATCGTTTACTGGAATATAACAATCTGCGTCCATCATTGGATGCTCTACTTGCCGAAATTGATATTGAAGATACCTCGGCGCTGGCAGAATCGGCACGCCAGCTTAGAGCCTTGATTCTTTCTGCAACTATTCCTCCCGAAGTCGTTGTCGCCATTGAAAGCGCATATGAAAAGATGGAGAAACGGCGTGGCGCTTCGGTTCTGACAGCTGTCCGGTCTTCGGCGGTCAGTGAAGACAGTGAACACTCTTTTGCCGGTCAGTACCATACCGAGCTTGGTGTTACCCGGCAAACAGTACTTGCTGCCTATCTCAAGGTGCTGGCTTCAAAATATTCGCCGGAGGCTCTTTTTTACAGGATCACCCTGGGGCTTGCTGATGAAGAAGCCTCCATGGGAGTACTGGTGCTTGCAATGGTTGATGCTGCCGTCAGTGGTATTGTTTATACGGAGGCTGGAGAAAAACCCGGGCGCCGGGAAATGGCGGTCCATGCCATTTATGGGCTGGGCGAGGTGTTAGTTGCCGGCAAGGCGGTTGGCGACAGGGCCTACCTTGATTTTAACACTGGTAAGACACTGGCAAAATACAAAGGGGTACAGGCAAAAAAATTGTTGCTTGCCGGGGGGGATCTTCAGGAATATCCCTTAACTGCAAATGAGCAGAAACAGTTTTGTCTCACACCAGACAGGCTTGTTGAATTAGGTCAATGGGCAAAAAGGATTGAAAATCTGTACGGTGTTCCCCAGGATATTGAATGGGCATATACCGGTGACGGCGCACTGTTTATTCTTCAATCAAGGCCATTACAGCGGGAAAAGAAAAAATCCATTGCAATGGATACGGAAAAGACGTCGGAACTGGAAGGGATGCCGATCCTGCTTTCAGGAGGACAGCGGTCTTCCGGCGGAATTGCCGCTGGTCCTGTTGTCGTTGCCGGTGATGAATCCATTGATACTATTCAGCCAGGCGTTGTTTTAGTCGCTTCTTCAACCCCGCCATCACTTGTACGCCTGCTTGGCAAAATTGTCGCCGTGGTTGCGGAAAAGGGTACAATTGCCGGCCATTTTTCTACCGTTTGCAGGGAATTTGGCATTCCGCTGTTGATTGACGTGCCGCGTGCCTTGGAAACCCTCAAACCAGGACAACCTGTAACCGTTGATGCTGACAACCTGAAGGTGTATGACGGCGCTGCAACCCTGTCGACGGTATCAAAAGGTGAGAATGTTGATCGGGAACTTCCCTATGTCCGGAAGCTGAAAGCTATCATGGATTTTATTACGCCGCTGCATCTGGTTGACCCTGACAGCAAAGATTTTCTTCCGGAGCTCTGCCGGTCATTCCATGATATAATTCGTTTTACCCATGAGCGTGCCATGCAGACCATGTTTTCCCTTGGCGAAAAGGGTAGTGGTCGGAGCAAGAAAAAACTGCAAACGGATATACCTCTTGCCATTCATCTGCTTGATGTCGGAGGAGGACTTTGTAAAGGTGCCCTGGAAAAAGAGAGCGTAACCATTGAAGAAATTTGCTGCCAACCGTTTCGGGCCCTGTGGAAGGGACTTGGCCACCCGGGCATAGATTGGCAGTCACACAGTCATTTTGATTGGAAACGATCAGACGAAATCGTACTTTCCGGCGGTTTTTTACTTGGGACGGATTCCAGCGAGTTTGCCTCATATGCCATTATGAGCCGGGATTATTTGAATTTTAATATTCGATTTGGCTATCATTTTACCCTTGTCGATACCATTTGTGGAGAAGATCCCCGGACAAATTTTTGCCTGATCCGTTTTGCCGGCGGCGGCGGCGCCTGGACCGGCAGATTTCTGCGGCTGGAATTTCTGAACATGGTGCTTACTCGTCTTGGTTTTGAGGTTTCTGTAAAAGCTGACCTGCTTGATGCCAAAATGGTTGAAGTTGAAGAAAAAGAACTGTTATCCGTCCTTGATTTGCTCGGCAGGCTACTGGGCGCAACAAAGCTGATGGACATGGTGCTGCGTGAAGAGGAGGATGTTCAGCGGTGTGCAGATCAATTTTTTGACGGCCAGTATACATTTACCAAGCCCATGGCTGGATAGAAATGTGGTCGATATTCCTCCGCACTTTCAACACCCAACCCGCATATTTCACAGGTAAGCGTAGACTCCGGGTAAGCGTAGACTCCGAGCGGCCTGCTGCAGATAAGCGGAGACTTTTCGCGACGACCTTTGTGAAATATGCGGGCTAACCTAAAATTCTATGAACAAAAAAGTTGTTTATGTATGAACTAACCTGGATAACCAGCCAACTGGCCGGTGGTAGGGCACCCATGTCCTATGATGAGCTTGCCTATATAAAAGAACAGGGTATTGATGCCATTGTCAACCTGTGCGGTGAGTTTACCGATCTTCATAAAATTGAAGAAGAAGCAGGGTTTGAGGTCTATTATCTGCCCACGCCCGATGAGCAGGTCCCTGCCCTGCAGGAGATGGAAAAGGCCTTGGAATGGCTTGATGAGGCTGTATATCTCGGCAGGAAAGTACTGGTACATTGCCGACATGGCCATGGCAGAACCGGTACCTTTATCTCCGCCTATCTGTTGCGTCGGGGGCTGAGCCTGAAAAAGGCGGAAAAACTGCTCAAAAATACCAGGGCAAATCCCACCAATTTCAGCCAGTGGAGATTGCTTCGTAAATATCACAAACAACAAGGCGTTCTCAGTACGGCCAAACCCAGTATAGAAAATAAAAAGAGCAGTGTTGATCTCTCTTCTTTTGTTGAAGAATACGATGCCATTGCCGCCGAGGTTGACCAGGAGCTGGCTGATTCGAGTGCTATTTCTTCTTGCGGCAGGGATAATGATGACTGTTGCTGGAGTTATTTCGAGCTTGAGCTTGCCGAGAGTATTCGCATTCATCAGTATATCAACAGGACATTCAGCCATGATGATCGTGAACATGTAATGGAACATGCGCTGGAATGTGCATCCGTTATCCGAACAATTCGTACCTTGCATGCCAATTATCCAGCTCTTGCCGATAAAGATTTTTCCGAAATCTATGATGCGGCCCATTCTCCCTGCCCATTACTGGAAGCTGGTAAATGCATGTTGCCTGAATACAGACCTTTTCGTTGCCGCTGGGCAGGCAGTGAACTGTCTGAAAAAGTGAGGGAAAATTTTAATGCAATGCTGCAAAACCTCTCCAGAGATGTATTTCTTGCCCTGACGGGTTCATTTCCCCCAGAGGGAAGTTTGAATTTTTCCATGGCTGATACAGTCTCCGGTCGTTTTGTTCAGGTATGTTTTTCGACCATGCTTTCTATGAGAAATAAGAAAAAAAATGGCGCTTCTTCTTAAGAATTATCAGTAATAAATGAATAATCAAAAAAGCCGGTTGGAAAGAGTCTTGATTGTTGATGATGAACGAGACCTGCTTCAACTGTTACGCAAGGTTATTTCAAAAAAATGTGGCTGTGAAGTCAGGATTTCCGCTTCCGGTTCCGAAGGGCTTGAGCTGGCTACGACCTGGTTGCCTGATGTAGTGCTTACCGACATTAAAATGCCGGGCATGGACGGCCTTGATTTTTTGCGTCATCTGAAAACGCTTGATCCAACGATTACCACGCTCATTATGACCGGTTATGGCACCATTGAAATGGCAGTGCGGTCCCTTAAAGAGGGGGCATATGATTTTTTTGAAAAACCCTTTGATAATGATCGGATTGTACACGCGATAGAACGAGCTATTGAACGAACGCGATTATTGCGTGAAAATAAAAAGTTACAACAAAAGCTAACCAGGCAGCGGCCAGGTTTGGAGTTCGTGGGTCGTTCCAAACAACTCTGTCGAACACTTGACTTGTTGTCCCGTCTTGCAAAGAGTTCAGCAACTGTGCTTATTCGTGGTGAATCAGGAACCGGCAAGGAATTAGCAGCCAGAGCGCTGCATTCAATGAGTGAGCGGGCCAGACGCAAAATGATCATTGTCAACTGTCCAGCCTTGCCGGAGCATATCCTTGAAAGTGAGTTGTTTGGCTATAAAAAAGGAGCATTTACCGGCGCCGACCAGGATAAAGATGGTTTATTCCTTGAAGCAAACGGTTCGACGATTCTTCTTGATGAAATTGCCGATATCCCCGTCGCCATCCAGACCAAATTACTCCGGGTTCTCCAGGAAAAGGAAATTCAGCCCCTTGGCCAGACCCGAACCATTAAAGTTGATGTCAGGGTGTTGGCCTCGACCAATCAAAATCTTGAGGCCAAGATTGAACGGGGAGAGTTCCGGGAGGATTTGTTCTACCGACTAAATGTAATGACGGTGACCATGCCGTCTCTTTCCGCTATCTCAAGCGATATCCCGCTGCTGGCTCAGCATTTTTTGGAAATATATGCCAAGGAATATGACAGGCCGGAGCTGGAGTTCCAACCAGAGGCATTGCAATGCCTGCTCAGGCGTCCCTGGAAGGGGAATATTCGAGAGTTGCAAAATACAATCAACCGTGCTGTCCTGCTCTGCCATGGGAACTATATTACGGCAGCTGATCTGATAGATCCCGAAGCAGATGCAAATATCCCATCTTTGAATGGATCACAAGATCCGCATTGTTTCTTGACCATGTCCTATAAAGATGCCAAAAGGGAAGTGGTTAAGCAGTTTACCTGTTCCTATTTGACCCAGGCATTGACGGATTCAAAGGGTAATGTTTCAGCCGCATCACGAAATTGCGGTATGGAACGTCAGGCCCTGCAGCGGTTAATGCGCAAATATAACATAAAATCCAGTGATTTTCGTTGACCCTGAAACCGAAAAAACGTCATCATT
>CAZURY010000064.1:0-8691 GCA_964623145.1 uncultured Desulfobulbus sp.
ATGCAGGTTTTCAGGAACTGCAGGAGGAAGAAACGTAAGCGCCTCTGACAGTCAGGCCTTGATCCGGGGCGGGGCAATCTTTTTGATGTTGACGGGAATTGCCTGCCTGGCGTTGGAACCGCAGACAAAGTCGGTTGTCAGGGCCAGTTTCCTGTCAGGGTCCATCAGGCCGATCTTGTTGTAGAAAACGCCTGATTTTCGTGCCGTCAGGCCACGTTTGACCTTGCCGTTTATCTCCACGTCCACGGCTCCTTCACCCCTGCGGCCATCACCCTGTTCCACCCCGACGGTGTCGGGATGGACGCCATTGCGGAGGCGCAGGTAACCTTCGGTTGTGCCGTTTCCGCTGGTCAGCTGCACATAATCACCATGTCGCAGCCCGAACTGTTTGGCTGTCTCGGGATTTATGTCGACGTAGGTGGTGTATTTGATCTCCTTGAGCAACGATGCCGCCGTATTGGGCGTGGACAATACATTTGATTTAAAGGCAAAGGCAGTGAGCGGATATTTTTCCCGGGGAAAGAGTTTGGAAAAGGGCTGTCCTTTCACCGTGCGCTGGGGATAAAATCGTACCGTGCCGCTGTGGCGCTCACCGGTAAGAGAGTTTTTGGTTGTACCCACCTTTTCATTATAGATCTGGATAGGTTTTTTATACCTGTGGGAGAGAAATTCTCCCTGATAGCTTTTTTCCACGTCCTGAAAGCGGCCGCCTCTTGCCATGACATAGGCGGTTTTTCGCCAGTTTGCCCTGCATATACGTTTCAGAGAGGGCACCCATTGTTCAATGCCGCTTAAATGTATATCCTCATCGGTGGCATCAGGCACCGGCGTGCCGTCCATGGCAATGTTTTCAAAGACCCGTAAATAGATATCCTCGGCCTTATCCATGGGATACCAGCTGCCGTCATTGCCCTTGATCGCCTTTGTACCGAAACCCGGCAGGTTCATCTTTTTGCCCAGGGCGATCATGAAGCTGATCATCTCGATGGGCTCGCCGTTGGCAAAGGTTTGCTGTCGCGGTTTGATGACCGGAAAGCGGACGGTGTTGAGTTTGGTCTGGTATCCGGCCCAGGCATGAAGCACGCCCCAGGTTTCATAAAGTACGGAATCCGGAATGATGTAATCGGCGTATTTTGAGCTTTCGTTGATAAAGGGATCAACGGCAATGAACAGAGGCACCGCCTTTTTCGGATCCTTAATCAGCTCTTCAAGGTTATTTTGGCCGCCGGCGGTGCCGTACATGAAGTTGGAGTTAAACGAAAGCAGTACGTCGAGCTTATAAGGATATCCCTTGGCGCTGTTGGTGATAACTTCGCTCTCCAGGGCATTGGTAAAGGGATACCAGGTGTCCCTGGCCGGATAAGGATTCTCTCCGGCCTCTTTTTTCTTTTTAAAGGCATTGGTTTTTTCATAGGCCATACGGGTCTTGTCGATCCTGGTGGCATGAATCTTTGATTTGCCCTTGTAGGCGAAGAGATTGTACTGTTTGCCGACAAAATCCTTATAAGCGCCCCCGCCCGGGCTCATGCCGCCCTTGTAGTTGAGATTGCCGATCATGGCGCCGAGCATCATCACCGCATAGGCGGTATAAAAACCGGTAGTATGCATGGTGCCGCCATGGCAGTCAATGCTTGCCCTTCTTCCGAACGAGGTGAATTTTCTTGCAATCTCGATAATTGTGGCTGCGTTTATCCCGCATTCCAGTGAATACTCCTCAAGGGTGAATTCATTGGCATTTCGTTTTAATTCGGAAAAAGCGGTTTGCACACGGTAGCTCTGGCCATCAAGCATAACCTCGCCCTCATATTCCAGCACCGCTTTGGTTATTTTGGATGCGGGTTTTAAGGTATTATCCGCCGCGTCGAGCACCACCGGGCCATCTTTGTCCTTCAGGATTTTGCCCGTTTCCTTACCTTCCTGGATAACCAGGTGGGTGGCGTTGGTGAACGAGACATCACCCATGGCCTTCATGGCCTGGGCGGACGGCATGGTCAGATAGTCCTGATTATAGCGTTTTTCATTGATAATCACCTGCAGCATACCCATGACAAAGGCCAGGTCGGTACCGGGAATGATGGGGATCCAGGAACTGCGGTTACCCACGGCAATGGTGTCGCTGTTGCCGAGCATGGGTGAAACAACGGCATACTCCAGATCACCCTCGGTTCTGGCCCGACAGAGCAGTTTGCCCTGCCGTTTGAACGGGTTGCCCGCCTGGCCTGGCGGTGTGCCGATACTGAGTAGGTAGCGGGTGTTTTCAAAGTCCGGTTTTAAGTGCGGATATTTTTTGAAATTTCCGAGAAAGGCCGCCTCGCCCGCGCGCATGGACAGCCCGCAGATGGATGTATGTCCCATGAAATTGGAGGTGCCGAATGATTTCAGAAATCGGTGAATCACTGTTTTGAATCGGCCCTCATGGGTGGTTCCTATCAGGCAGAGCCCATTGGATTTGGGGCCGAAGATCGGCTCGTCCGGATTGATGGGGGTTGTGGTGTCCCGGACATCTTTGAGTCCCTTGACATGGCCCTCGCCAAAGAGGTTGCCACCGTTCACGATCTCGTCAATGAGCTGGTCGATATCGATTTCCTTCCACTTGTTTTCACCACGTTTACCGACCCGTTTCAAGGGCTTGAGAACCCGAAATTCGTCGTAGATCTTGGAAAAAACACTGTTGCCCCGGGCGCAGACATTGGAGCGATAGGCGGCAAATTTTCCCTTCCGGGTGAGCAGGGTATAGCTCTCCTTGATCGGGGTATTATAGGGAATCCATGGATCGGTGGAGAGCAGGTTGTAGGGGTTGCCCAGAACCCGTACCACCTTGTCGGTTTTTCGGTCGATTTTGACCCGCACCCCGCATTGGGTCGTGCAGCCGATGCAGGCAGTGGCGCAGACCTTGTACTTTTCATTTGGCTCAAAGGTCTCGTCCAGATAGCGGTATTCAGCCTCGGGCGAGTTGAAATAGATGGAGTCATCCGCCTTTTCGCCCTTGTCGGACAGGGTGGAGACAGCGCTTAAGGTATCTTTATATCCGGCAACGGATGCCGCGCCGATAACTGCGGCGGATCCAAGCAGGAATTTTCGTCTACTGTTTTGCATGTTCAGCTCCTTTATAACAGTCAATCATCTCTTCATCCCAGGGAAAGATCAGCAGCACCAGGCAGATGAGGGCAATGAGAATGCCCCAGTTGGAAAGCATGGATACAAGGCTGTCCTGGCCGAATGTCGGGGGCAGATATCTCAGAAAACCCGGAGTGGTGCGGGGGATCGTCTGGCCGCCGATCACGGTGTTCCAGCGGAAGATCCAGACGCCTACGGCCGTTACCAGTCCGCCGAAATAGACCACCACCGGAATATTTTTCAGCCGGGTAAAACCGATGATTAACGGAATAAGCAGACAGAGCAGGTAGTCAATGAGCAGGGTATCCACAAAATGGAGCCGGAAATAGCTGTACAGGGCGTATTTTTCACCGTCGGCAAAGGTCAGGGAAAAGGTGAGCCATAAAAAGCGCATGACCAGGTCCGCGACAATGAACCAGGAGAGCAGGGTGGCCAGGGTGGCGACCATGTCGGTATCCACCTTTTGCCGCTCGGAGAGAAAACGCTGGAAAAAGGGAATCAGCAGCAGGAGAAGGCCGGTGCCGGAAACCATGGCCGAGGCGAGAAAAATAATGGGCATAAGCGGCGTGTGCCACATGACATTGGCATGCACCGCGCCGAGGATATACCCGGTATATCCATGCACGGCAAGGGCCAGGGGAATGCCGACAGCTCCGAGGATAAAACCGAGCCGGTGGTCTTTGGCTAAAGCCTCCGGGCTGAGATCGGTTCTGCCAAACGTCATAAACAGGTAGAATATTCGGCCCAGGGGGCCACTCTGTTGTGCTTTGTTGACAAAATAGGGCCGATAAAGGGCCTGTGCCTCAAAAAAAATCAGTATCGGGTAGGCCAGCAGGAGCAACACGCCCCATTTCATGGGTGAGGTGCCGAAGTTTTCCCAGCCGTAGAGGAAAAAGTTGAGAATCCTGCCCGGCTGGCGCAGGTCATCAACCAGATTCAAGGGCGCTGCCACCAGGAGGACAAAGGCCATGAGCAGCGAAATACCGGCAATGGGTTTATATTTTTTCCAACCAAAGACATGGGCAAAACTGGAGATGATAAAGGCGGCCGCCGAGCTGCCGGTAAACCAGAAATAGTTGGGAATATCAATCCCCCATGGTTTGGCTATGGTGATGGAGGATATAAGGGTTTGCATGCTATCCATTGTTGAGCGCCTCCTCTCGTACTTTCATCCACTCCCGTTCAAATCCTTCTTCGGCCTTGACCATGTCGTCCAGGTCCCGGGTGGTATCAAAGAGTTCGACAACCCGTTGGTCCATGTTGATATAAAAGACCTGTGGTCGTGTTCCCTGTGCTTTTTTCAGCACCGTCGTCGGAAAGTCGGCAAGCAGTTTTGCGACATCGGATCGTTTGTCATTGATATCGCCAAAGACCCTGGCCCCGCCGATACAGGTCTCCACACAGGCAGGCATTAAACCCTTATCCACCCGCTGGGCGCAGAAATTACACTTGTCTGCGGTCTTGGTCTTTGTGTTGAAATAGCGTTTATCATAGGGGCAGGCGCTGATGCAGTAACCGCAGCCCCAGCAGACCGTGTTGTCCACGACCACGATGCCGTCTTCCCGTTTGAAAGTGGCGCCGGTGGGGCAGACCGGCACACAGGCGGGTTGTTCGCAGTGGTTGCAAAGCTGTGGCAGAAATGCCTTGCGCACCTGCGGATAGGCGCCCACTTCGGTTTCAGTGACAAAGGTCCGGTATTGACCGGAAGGGACCTGGTTTTCCACCTTGCAGACCGAGGTGCAGGCCTGACACCCTATGCATTTACGCAGATCCAGTACCATGACGAAATGTTTTCCCTTTTGTCCGATATATCGCGCATCCTTTGTGTCACGGCCGGGATTTTTCAGAGAAAAGGCATTTGCCTTTGAACTTGCCAACAGGGCAAGCCCGGTCGAGGCCAACCCTGTTTTTAAAAAACTCCTTCGCGAGTTTTCCTTACCCATGTTTGCTCCTTTTGCATGTTGAATCTCTACATTTCATTGTTTCGGCAGAGAAGTCATCCTGATCGGGTTCTTCGTCCACAAAATACTGCTCTTCCTTACAAGCTCCATGCCACTTCGTTTTTTTGTAAATATGGCGCTGACAGCTCCTTGAATTATCATTTGTTTGTTTTCAGGTTGACAGGAATTCCGCAACCTGCCATGGTGTTCAGGCGTTGCAATTTGCACCTGGGCTGCAACGCGACATCCGTGTAAAGGGTGCATTTTGCACCTCCCGGCAACGGCACAAGATGCGCATTTTTTATTCAGGTCCCGGCGGTTTTCAGGCCGGGAGATATTTTCCACGACAAGATCATGCATTTAAAAATAGGCCCCAAAATACTGTTGACCATGCTGGCGGTGACCGTGCCCTCTCTGCTCCTGTTTTCTCTTTTGATGGTCAGGTCCGGCGGTGACATTTTGATGAAAAATATTTCCGATCATCTTGAAGAACTCTCCGATATATCAATGCGCGCGGTCCAGGATTTGATTCTTTATTCGCAGGAAAACCTGCTCGCCATTGCCGGAAGTCCTGACGTGCACTCATGTCTTCAGGTCCTGTCCGGTCTGGATGGGAAAAATGATTTGAAAGAGGCGCTGCACCGGCTGGAAATCAGTTTTCTTGAGTTTCAGCAGCTGGAAACATCCATTCAGGCTATTCGTTTTATCGATGCTGGAGGGTTTGTTCTGGTCAAGGTTCGGGAGGGTAAAATTATTCCGCGATCCGGGCCGCTGGACCCTTCGCTGCACATGCGCACTGTCAGCAGCAAGGCCGGCCGCGATTTTTTCAAAAATACCATCCGGCTTGCCGAAAAACAGATCTGGATCTCCAACCTGGAGCGGGGCTGGATGGAGGGGGAGGAGCAATGGTGTCCGGGTATGGTACGGTTTGCCACCCCGGTCTTTTTTGCCGACGGCAGTCGGGCCGGTATCATAATTATCAATGTCTGGGGCAAGGCACTGGGAACCATGATCAACCGTCTCATCGCTCCGGCGCTCGGCAAGGCCTTTATTGTCGAACGTAATCTGATCGACGCCAAACGGCAGGGTATCTACCTTTTTCATCAGAATCAGAGCTGTGAATTCGGCAATCAAACCGGCTCCAATATTCGGGTCTTTCACGATTTTCCCCCATCCATCACCGGGAAATGGATGAGTGAGGAGAAGGGGATCAGTTTTCATCCCTCCACCGGCGATATTCTGGTTCATCGGTATTTTTCTCCCTATGGCAACGCCAAACGGGGCTGGGTGATTGTGGTGGATGCAAAACGGGATGTGGTACTGGCGCCGCTTGCTGCAGTGAAAAAAAAGGCCAAACTTTCAGCCCTTGCCATCTTTGTGCTGATGATCGCAGCGGTCCTCTTTTTTGCCCGATCCCTCACCCTGCCCATCCGCGCAGTCATCGACGGTACCCACCGAATCAGCAGGGACTTGCGTGCCCGGATTCGGATCACCAGCCGGGATGAAATCGGTCAGTTGGCAGCGGAGATCAACCAGATGGCAGCGACCCTGGAAGAAAATATCCGGCAGAAAAAGGAAATGGAAATCAGAGCGGCACAGGCGGAAAAACTGGCTTCAATCGGTGAAATGGCCGCAGGCCTTGCCCATGAGCTGAATACGCCTCTGGGCAATATCAGGGCCCTGGCCTCTCTGACAGGCAAGGACCTGCGCGAGAATCGTATGGATGTGGTTTCCATACGTGAGGATCTGGACGATATCATTACCCAGACTGAAAAATGCAGCCATATTATAGGCGGCCTGCTCGGGTTTGCCCGCAAAAGAGAGGTCAATTTCAGCCTCAATAATATCAATACCTGCCTTGCCGAAGCCATCTCCCTGGTCCGGATGCGCAGCGAGGAGAAAAAGGTCGCCATTATCCTGGACGAAGATTCCGAGATACCGCTTGCCAAGGTCGATGGTCATCAGCTCGAGCAGGTGTTTATCAATATTCTGTTAAACGGTATTGATGCCGTTCCGGAAAACGGACGCATTGTGGTGAGCAGCAGGTTTGACGGCAAGTCGGTCGTTATCCGGTTTGCCGATACAGGCAGTGGAATTGCACCGGAGGTGCTGGCAAAAATTTTCGATCCTTTCTTTTCGACCAAGGGCACCGGTCAGGGCACCGGGCTCGGGTTATCGATCAGTTACGGCATAATCAAAAATCATGGCGGATCCATTGACGTCCGCAACAGGGAACAGGGCGGGGCGGTCTTCACCGTATACCTGCCGATGGGAAAAACAGGAGAAAATGGATGAAGAGCATCATTGTTGTCGATGATGATCCGATGGCCGGAAAAATTCTTGTGCGGATGCTTCGCGCCGAATATCAGGCACGGTCTTTTGTGAGTCCCCGTCAGGCGCTGGCCCATTTTATGGAACATGGAGCCGACATCGTCATCACTGATTTGAAAATGCCGGAAATGGATGGAATGGAGCTGTTGCGCCTGGTCAAGGAGATCAATGGCGACGCCATTGTCTTTATCGTCACCGGTTATGCCTCGGTGGACGGAGCTGTCCGGGCCATGAAGATGGGCGCCCATGACTATCTGGCCAAACCTTTTAATCCGGACGATGTTCTGGTTAAACTGAGCAGGGCTCTCCGGGAACAACAGCTTGAAAAGCAGTGTTCTTCTTACCGCCAGCGGGAGCACCGAAGCACAGGCGGCAGTCCTATTATCACCGGTAATGATCACATGCTTGCGGTCATGGCCATGGCGCGTAAGGCCGCCCGGACGGATTCCAGCATATTGATCCTTGGTGAAACCGGGGTGGGCAAGGAGTTGTTGGTCCGGAAAATTCACCAGTGGAGCCCCCGTTGTGAGAATCTGCTGGTCCCGGTCAACTGCAGCGCCGTGGCCGAGGGTATCATGGAGAGTGAACTCTTTGGTCATGAAAAAGGGGCCTTTACCGGCGCAGACGCAACCCGGATTGGTTTTTTTGAGATGGCGGACAAGGGCACCATTTTTCTTGATGAAATAGGTTCAACCGACATTCGTTTTCAGGTGAATCTGCTTCGGGTCCTCCAGGAGCGGGTGATTTATCGGGTTGGCAGTCCCAGACCGATACGGATCAATGTCAGGCTGGTGGCTGCAGCAAATCAAAATCTCGAAGAGGAAGTGCGTGCCGGAAGTTTTCGCAGTGACCTCTACTACCGGATCAGTGTGGTCACCATCACCATTCCGCCCTTGAGGGAGAGAATGGAGGACATTCCGCTTCTGGCCGATCATTTCCTGCGCAAATATAGCCATATAAATCCATCGGTTCGCACTGTTTCACCGGCCGGGTATGCCATGTTGAACTCCTATGGCTATCCCGGTAATATCCGGGAACTGGAAAATATTATTGAACGGGCCATGATCATCGAAACAACGGATGCTCTTCGGCCGGAAAGCCTGTTGATCCCCAGGCAGGAGAGCAATGGCCGGGGAGAACCGGACAAACCTTTGCCTGCGTTTAACAGACCAGGAAATATGAGAGAAATGGAAAAGGAGCATATCCTGAAGGTCCTTGCCGCCTGCAACGGCAAAAAAATAGAGGCTGCCCGCATGCTGGGAATCAATAAGACAACCCTGTGGAGGAAAATGAAAAAATACGG
>CAZURY010000065.1:0-8686 GCA_964623145.1 uncultured Desulfobulbus sp.
TGTATCCTGGATTCCCGCCCAAAAGACTGCGGGAATGACAAAGTGGGCAGACCGCAGGATGACAAAGCGGGCAGACCGCAGGATGACAAAGCGGGCAGACCACGGGCATAACGAAGCTGGCAGACCTCGGGCATAACGAAGCGAGTCGGCCACAGGAATGACGACATCTATTCCGTCATCCCCGAGTGCTGTTTTCGGGGATCCAGGAAAAGGCTATTCCACAAGATGTACACTGGATTTCCGACTAAAAAACTTCGGAAATGACGACATTATTCGTTATCTCCGAGGTAGTACGTCATCCCCGAGGGTTGTTGTCGGGGACGGGGGTCCAGATAGATGCATGGGCGCTGGATGTATCCTGGATTCCCGCCCAAAAAACTGCGGGAATGACAAAGCGGGCAGACCGCGGGCATAACGAAGTTGGCAGACCACGGGCATAACGAAGCTGGCAGACCACAGACATGGCGAAGCGAGGCGGCCACAGGAATGACGACATCTATTCCGTCATCCCCGTGTGCTGTTTTCGGGGATCCAGGAAAAGGCTATGCCACAAGATGTACACTGGATTTCCGACTAAAAAACTTCGGAAATGAGGACATGGGTAAACTGCGAGAATGAAATTTCAAATTAATTTTTCCCTCTGAAAAACACAAAAATTACTCAACTGACTTCATTGAATACACTCTTCCCACGGCAGCGCGCCGAACTGTTGCCGGCGCTGATACTTGCATGTTTCTTTTCATTACAGTCCGCGCATGCCGCCACCTTTGAAACCTTTCTGGAACCCGCACAGGTCGTTGATATTTCCACACCTTACCGCGACCGTATCACCGCCGTTCATGTCCGGGAAAATGATCAGGTTCACCGGGATACTCTGCTGGCCGAACTTGGAACAGGCGTATTAAAGGCCCGACTTGCCCAGGCGGAAAAAGCAGCAAAATTCCACGGTGAAATTGATGGCGCCCGGGCCCTGGTTACTCTTCGAAAAAAAAGGCTGCAGATGCTTACCGATCTGAAAAAATCCGGTAATGCACGGCCGCAGGAGATCAGTAATGCCCGCACAGAGCTGCTTATGGCACGGGCCGACCTGCAGAGCGCCCTTGACCGGCAGCAACTCAAAAAAAGCGAAGCTGCGGTCATTGAAGCCCAGATTCAGGAAAAAAAACTGATCAGTCCTATAGACGGAATCGTTGTCATTGTCTATAAACAGGAAGCCGAACTGATCGGCGGCAGTGATCAACAACCACTGCTCACCCTTGCCCAGCTCGACCCGCTGCATGCCGTTTTTCACCTGCCGCCGGAGGCCGCGCACAGCCTCAAAAATAAAAAACAGGTCCCCCTCATGGTGGCCGGACAGCAGGTTACCGGCGAGATAGACTTTATCTCCCCGATAATTGATGCCCAAAGCGGCACCGTAACCGTGCGCATTATTCTGGCCAACACAGACCATGCTCTGGACAGCGGCTCCCGCTGCACCCTTATTCTTAACGATACTTCAGGAGATTTCTCCCATGACCGAACAGGAACAGAAAAACCAACAGCAGATAAAGGTTCGTTACAATGAAACTTCAGCCCTGTTTGCCTCCCAGTTTATAGTCAATACCAGCGCCGAAGACGTCACTATTAATTTTTCATCAGGCCCCTTAAGTGACCCGGCTACCGGGGAGACCATCCTGCCGGTGCATACCAGAATGGCCATGACCAGGGAAGGCGCCCGACGGCTGTATGCGGTGCTTGGCAACGTTCTCGGCAACCGGAAAGACACGGGTAAAATTCCAGCCAATGCCCAGGCAAAAATTCCTGACATCAAACAATAACAGCAGTGCTGCACACCCGGAACACCGAAAAAGAGACCTTGACGATCTCTGCTCCTGATCTGCGCGAACTTACCGCTCTCTTCAGTAACAGGTCCCTGGCAAAGGCGGACAGAAAAGCTCTTCTTGAACAATTCCTCAGGCAGACCATTGCCCTGAATAATGGCGCCGGAGCTGTCTTTTTTTCCAGACAAGGAGATGGCCTCCATGCGGAGACCTCTCTGCTTTCCCGGCAGATGCAGAGCAGCAGCCAGGGACTGACGGATATATTACAAAGCTGCGCGGAAGACGCCATGGAAAAGGGTAAGGCCGGTTCGACAAGCCTTACCGACGATGATTCTCTTTTTTCCATCAACTGTCCGCTACCCTTAGACGGAGGATGCCTGTGCATGCTTCTGGTCACCAAGCCGGATGCGCTTTCATCCTTTCTGGTAATCCTGCAACTGGCAGCGGCCCTGCTTGATCAATACCTGACGGGAAAAGAGACAGCCACCCGGCAAAAGGGCGACCCGTCGCTCTCTGTCCAGTTTCTCCCGACCCTCAATAAAATATTCTCGCTGCCGGCAGGGAAGGAGCGGCTCCTGCAGCTGAACCAATCCCTGAAGAACTTTGCCGGTGCAGATCTCAGTATCCTGGCCAAAGGGAAAAACAGAAAAAGCATCCGAATAGCCGCTGTATCAGATGTTGCTTCTCAAAATAAACAAACCGATCAGCTTCGCCTGCTGCAGAAGGGAATTGACGAATGCGTTCTCCGCAGCGCTGCCGTCGGCTGGCCGAACACTGATGATCCTGCTGTACAGCACTCGCTTATCGCCGAAGAAATCTGCCATAGCCTGGGAGGCGCACAGATCCTCATCATCCCTCTTGCTACAGGGAACAACCCGGTAAAAGGAGTTCTTGTTCTGCTCTGGAAAAAACTCGCGGACAGGGATCATATCCAGAAAGCCCTGTTTGGGTTTACCCCGGTGCTGGCCGGACTTCTCCCCTGCCTTGATGGAACCGGTGGCCAGGGACTGCTATCCAAAAAGAGCTCGGAAGCCGAAACCCGCTGGAGTCTGCAACACAAAATTACGGCCATTGTGGGAACCATGCTTGTCCTGGCGCTCTTCATCCCTGTTCCATACCGATTATCGGCCGATGCGGTTGTCCGGCCCAGATTCACACGCTTTGTTGTCTCCCGGTATGATGGTTTACTCAAGGAAACCAGAGTCCGCCCCGGTGACAAGGTGGAAAAAGGCGCCATCCTTGCCCGACTTGACGGTCGAAAAACCGAGGTTGATCTTGCCGCTCTCCAGGCGGAACGGGATTCAGCAAAAAAAAAGCTGGATCAGGCAACCGCACGCGGCAATACCGCCGCCGCCCAGGTAGCCCGCCTGGAAATGCGTAAAATTGACCAGCAGCTCACCAGACTGAAAGAACAACAGCAGCACCTGGTTATTACCAGCCCGGTGACCGGCATGGTCCTGACCGGAGATCTACAGCGGGCGGAAGGCAGCCCGGTAAACCGTGGCCAAACCCTGTTTGAAGTGGCGCCACTCCAGGAAATGGAGGTTGAAGTAGCCATCCCGGAAAAGGATATTTCCCAGGTGCCGGACAACGCGCTGGTCTCTATCCGATTTGAGGCCTACCAGGAAATGTCCTGGCAGAAACACCTTGAACGTATTGAACCCAGAGCGCAGATCAAAGACAATGCCAATGTTTTCATCGGCATTCTTGAATTTGACAATCCCAAAGGATTGCTTCATCCCGGAATGCGGGGAACGGCAAAAATCCATGCCGGTACCCGTATGCTTGGCTGGATCATGTTTCGTAAACCCTGGCATACATTGCTCAGCCTGTCCGATACGCTGCTGTAACCCCCATGGAAAACATCGGTTCCGTCACAATGCCCCGGCTTCGGCCCGGCCTGCGTTTTAGTCCGGCAGAGGAAAAAGGAGAGAGTCATTATATTATTGAAGATACCGCCAGGCATCTCTATTACCGTATCGGCCCTGAAGAATACATCCTTCTTACGCATCTCAACCACTCTTCCACACTTGAAGAACTCCTGCTCCATTGTGAAGGCGCATCGCAGATAATACTGTCGCCCGAACAGGCAATGACGGTTCTCAAATGGGCGGCTTCCAGGCAGCTCCTGCAGACGGACAGCCCGGAGATGTTCAATGCCCTTCTTGGCCAGGAAAGCCGGATGAAAACGATGCGGGCATTAAACAGAATGAATCTGGTGTCCTTTAAAATTCCGCTGGGCAATCCTGATCCGTTTCTCAAAAAAATAAGTCCCTGGCTCCGACCACTGACCGGCCCGTTTTTTGGTCTGCTCTGGTTGATTGCCGCGCTGCTGGCCCTGGGCACACTGTTTTCTCACTGGCAGGAGTTTCATGCCCGAAGCGCAGGTTTTTTCTCACCGACAAACCTGCTGCTGATCTGGCTGATCTGGCTTGGCCTCAAAGTGCTGCATGAACTCTTTCATGCCCTGGTCTGTTACCGGTATGGCGGCCGGATCCATGAAGCCGGCATCCTCTTCATCCTCTTTATGCCGTTTACCTATGTGGACGCCACCTCTTCCTGGAATTTTCCTTCCAGCCGGCAGAGGTTGCATGTTGCCGCCGCCGGTATATTCATCGAACTGGCGGTGGCCTGGATCGCCCTGCTCCTGTGGGCGCATAATCCCGGCACCACGACCGGACTCATTGCCCATCGTACCGTTATTGTTGCAGGCGTCAGCACCCTGTTTTTCAACGGCAACCCCCTGATGCGATTTGACGGCTACTACATACTCTCCGACCTGGTCTCCATTGCCAACCTTTACCAGTTGGGCCTGCAAAGCACAAAAGAACTCTGGGCACGTCTTTTGCTCAATATAAAAACGACTTCCACGATGGACAGTCTTCCCCGTGGCAAACAACTGTTCATTCGTGTATACGGGATCATGGTCTATATCTGGCGCTTTCTGGTCCTGGCTTCCCTTGGCTATATGGCCTCCAAACTCTTTGGCGGTCTGGGTATACTGATTTCCCTTGTCGCTCTTCTCGTCTGGATCGTCATGCCCCTGCACGGCTTCATTGTCAGGTGGCCGATATACAAATCGCAAAATCCACATATACGTAGAGACCTGCTGCTGCGTACTCTTATCATGGCCTGTTTGACTGCGATTCTACTGACCACCGTCGGCTGGAAGCGTTCAATCCGAGCCCCGGCCGTAGTGGAATATGAACATCAGTTGCGTGTCAAAACAAAGGTCAGCGGTTTTGTCACCCGGATATTGGTCCGGGACGGGGAACAGGTCAAAAAAGGCCAGACCTTGATGATTCTCGAAAATACCGAGCAGAAAGCCTCTCTGCATACGCTTGAACTGAACCTTGAGCAAGTCGAGCTTAAATCAAGGATTGCCTATAATAACGGAATGTTACCGAAAATGCAGATACTCCGGCGCCGGGAAGAAGCCCTGAAAACGCGCCTGCTGCAGGAAAGAGAAGACTTTGCTTCACTGACGCTCACCGCTCCCGGCAGCGGCATGGTGATTGCGCCTGATATCGACCAACTGATCGGAAGATACCTGCGCAAGGGAAAAGAAATTCTCTGGATCGTCAACCCGGCTCAGAAACATCTGGTTGCCAGTATCGCCCAGAATGACATCGACCAGATGCGCAGTCTCGTCGGCCAAAATATCACTGTTGATATGCGTAACAGCGGCCTTGGACTCTTTTCAGGAAGGGTCAAACGGATTTCTCCCACGGCTTCGACGGAACTGGCACATCCGGGTCTGGCCGCAAAATATGGCGGCCCGGTTGACGTGCTGGAAAAAATGGTCCGTGCAGGCAGGGACTCCATGCGACAACAAATCCGGATGGAATTTTTCAACCCGAGATTCTCCATGGAAATCTCTCTGCCCCGGGAACTTGTCAATCAACTTTGGCCTGGTCAAATCGCCTATGTCGTGGCCAAGGGGTCCCGTATCACCCTGCGGCAAAAAATCCGGGATATGTTTTCATCCTGGGTGAAGAAAAAGGACAGAGCTGCCGCTGCCAGAGGACAATGAAAATCGCATCTTCCTGTTATACTGAAAAAATATTTGCCCTTACTCCTCCTTGCTGGTATATGTAAAAGGTGATTGATGCACATGCCTGCCATCCACGCTCAGCAGATCGGGAAACAGAATTAATATCGCCGGTGAAGCGGACTTGTAACCGATTGATTATATAATAAAAAATAGTATTTAGTTCTTTTTCCATCAACCGGCAGGTGATGGTAATCAGGTTGATTTATGTAATTTTCAACAAAATAGACACTCCGCAACAAAGGCGCCTGCCGTATGCCGGGAATCTCCCGGCTCCACTCTGCCGCAGGTCGCAGTTTTTAGGGTGCCGTCAACATTGAAAAGCCATGAAATCTATTGCCCTGCATATCGTAATCATCTGTCTTATCAGTATATTGTCGTCATTAATCATCAGTGGTTTTTCCTACTGGATGCTGAAAAAACAGGCCATCACCGAAGCGAGGATACGAGGCAATATCCTCCTTGATACTGTTAATGCCTATTCCATCTTTTTTGAACGGAATCAAAAGCCATTGGTCAATACACTGCTTGGACACAACAACACCAGGTTTTATCCGGAACTGACAAACGGTTTCATGCTTCTCAGGGAATCAACGAATTCGCTGAAGAAAAAAAAAGGCGCACCATGGCTGCACCTGGCCTCTCTGAATCCTCTCAATCAGGAGAACATGGCCGACGCCGACGAATCACGGATAATTGAAGAATTCCGCGCCAAACCGATGTTGACCAAAAAAGATGGGCTGCTCAATAAAAAGGGTAAACTTTTCTATTACAGTTCTTCGCCGATCAGGGTGACCGATGCCGGCTGCCTCCAATGTCACGGCAAACCTGAAGCGGCGCCGAGAATGCAGGTCACGCTCTATGGCATGAATAACGGCTATAACTGGCAACCCGGTAAAACCGTTTCGGCGGCGATTGTCTATGTCCCTCTCCGCCAGGCCATCGACGCTGCCGAAAACTTTGCGGCCATACTCTTTTTCATCAGTCTCGGCTGCTTTTTCCTCACCTTTCTGGTTATTTTTCTTATGGTTGACAGGAGGGATATATGACTGCGATAAGATCGGCTGCCTGCCTCTGCCTCCTGGCTGTCTGCTTTTTTATCTACCTGCCGATATCCCAGGCCCGAACGAACCCGGAGCTCATTGACAACGGTGACCATTGCAAAAAATTACTGGCGCAGTTATGGCCGCTGAAAAGCCTGATGCAACGAAAGAATTTTCTGGAAAATGCGGCCCATGAATGCCCGGATAACGCAATGTTACAGTATTATTACGGAGTCAATCTCGAAAGACGGCTCCAGTATGAAAAGGCATTACGCTACTACCGGTTATCCCTCAAGCTTAACAGCCTGTTTCCTCCTGCCTATTTCAGGATGGGAGAAACGTATTTTTCACTGGGAGACAAGAGCGCTGCCGTTCAGGCCTACAAAAAAGGCTTGCAGATACAACCCGACAACAAATGGGGGGCCGGACGTCTAAGGGAAATACTGGCCATGCAGAACCGCCCCGGTTCCTTGAATGCAGGCAGCAGCCGGAGGGGAAAAACATTTGATCAGCAGCGCTCTCCCGATACCTATGAAAAAAGTATTGCCGAGCGTTACGGCATTGACCTTGACACATTGATTCAGACCAAAAACCGGATTGCCTCCATTAAAAAAATTGCCGGACGTTACGGCATCAGCCTGGACGAATTACTGCAGGCAGGGGAAAAGACATTTGAGCCCGGAAAAAAGGCCGACAGCGCCGCCGCAGGGCAGCAGGATGCTCAAAAAAAATACCTTGCCGCCATCGCCAGGCGTTACGGCATCCGGACAGATGAGTTGTCCAGGGTCAGCAACCAGTTGTCATCCGTTAAAGAAATCGCTGCCCGCTATGGCATCCGTCTCAATGATCTGATGGGCGGGAAAAAAACCGCCCTCTCTTTTGAAAAGAAAAAATCGCCGCTGGTAACGCATAAGGTGCGAAAAAATGAATACCTGTCCAGGATAGCGAACCGATACGGAGTGTCTCTGGATGAAATACTTAAAGCCAATAAAGAAATTGACGACCCGCACTGGATTTTTCCGGGGCAGGTCCTTGTCATCCCGGACAAAAAAAGGTGATGAACCGATCGGGACAGGTTAAATCCATGGTAACTACTCACAGCCACGCCATCTTCGAAGTCTCCGCTTATCTGCGCAAATATGACGCGGCTGTAAGCAGTTACAGGTCTGAGGTAATGAAAACGCATAGTTATTTGCCCTGTGAGGAGTTACAATCCATGGGTATCATGATGAGGGTGTCTTGCAGCGCCAACCTGTTATCTTTACGGTTTTCTTCACGGGGTATAATCCTTCGGCGTCCGGCTATAAACCATGTCTACCCAGTCCTGTAATCGTTTATCGGTACTTTGTATTCGTTTATTTGGAATGTTGAACCTGAATTGAGCATTTCACCCATCTGCAAAAATTAAAAGATGAATGATTTTAGCTTGCTTTCTATTTAAAGTGTTGCCGGCAAGCGCCCAAAGGGAAACTTCGGAACGGGATGCCGGCGAACGCTTACCTGCAACCTGCAACCAATCCAAAGGAACCGTCAATGAATACCAAACACCTCCTGAAAACAATAAGCATTGTTGCACTTGTCATGGCAGTTCTCCTTTCTTCCCTTCTGATTCCAGATCCCGGAGAGGCTGCGCAAGCCATCAGGTTCGGCTTTCTTGCCAAACGAGGCAAGACCAAAATAAGGGAAAAATGGGGGCCGATGATCAAAGCCCTGGGGAAAAAAACCGGAGTCTCTTTTGAGCTTGTCCCCCTTTCCTTTGACGAAATAGAACC
>CAZURY010000066.1:0-8615 GCA_964623145.1 uncultured Desulfobulbus sp.
TAAGACGTCACAGGGCACGCCTGTTGTTTATCCTGTGACCAGTTACATATAGGGAGCGCTGTGTATCTCTATCAATCAAATCGGCTTGAAAACCTCTTTTCTTTATTATGCAAGACACTTGCCAGGCCGCTGACCGACCCGCTGGCCGCTGAAATTATCGTTGTCCAGAATCCGGGTATGGCCCGCTGGCTGACGCATAATCTTGCACAAAAAACCGGCATTGCCGCCAACCTGGAATTCCCCCTGCCCGCCTCGTTTATCTGGCAAATATTTGAGGAAACGCTTGGTGAACTGCCGGACCTGTCAAATTTTACCCGAGAGGTGCTCCTGTGGCGGATTCTTGCCGAGCTCCAGCAACTTTCCTCTGAGCCGTCCATGGATGAGATCAGGGCCTATCTGAAAGATGATCCCGACGGCCTGCGCGCCTTTCAACTGGCAAACACGATCAGTGATCTCTTTGATCAATACCTGGTCTTTCGACCGGAAATGCTGCTGAAATGGGAACAATCCACCGGCCTGACTCCCCGGGCACAAGACGGCAACGACTCGAACCATGACTGGCAGGCCCGACTCTGGCGCAAACTGGCCCGCAACCATCCCCTGCACCGGGCGTCTCTACTGCAGAATTTTTTCAAACGTTCTACAAGCAATCATCTGCAGACGGAAAACCTGCCGGAACGAATCTGTATTTTCGGCATCAACACGATGGCTCCTGCCTATCTGGCCGTTATTGAACAGATCAGCAAGCACATAGACATCCATATCTTTCATCTCAGTCCCTGCCGTCAAGCCTGGGATGACATCCTGCCCGAACGGCTTCTGGCCCTGAAACGTAGGTCATGGCGTGATTCAGGCCTGGCCGATGTCAGCGCCTATTTCACAACCGGCAACCCGTTACTGGCCTCCATGGGCATGGTCGGCCGGGAATTTTTCAGCCTGTTACTGC
The DNA here is from genome assembly GCA_964623145.1 of uncultured Desulfobulbus sp. Classification (GTDB taxonomy): domain Bacteria; phylum Desulfobacterota; class Desulfobulbia; order Desulfobulbales; family Desulfobulbaceae; genus DRLX01. The sequence goes on from CAZURY010000066.1 coordinate 947, forward strand.
AATATAACCCCATAATTATAGATGATTACCAGCCACCTCCCCGCAACTCACTGCTGACAAATCTACAGGCGGACATCCTTGATTTGCAGGATCAGACCACAACCCCCGGACAACCTTTTGACCCCGCCGATACCTCCATTGCCTTCCATGACTGCCACAGTCCGATGCGCGAAGTTCAGGTCCTGCATGACCGGCTCCTTGACCTGTTTGCCGCCGATCCTGAGCTCAAGCCTGCTGACATCCTGGTCATGGCTCCGGATATCGGCTGCTATGCCCCGTACATAGCCGGGGTATTCGGGGCTGCGGAGGATAAACTTTTCATTCCCTGGTCGATTGCCGACCGCAATACCAGTGAAGAAGACATGGTCACCGATGGTTTCCTGGACCTGCTGGCCCTGAGCGCCGGCCGCTGCACAGCAACCGAGATTATGACCCTCCTGGAAAAGCCGGTTATCGGCGAAAAATTCCTGATTTCCAAGGATGATGTCGCATCCTTGCGTTTACGCATCAAGGAGGCGGGCATCCGTTGGGGACTGGATAAAAACCAGCGCCGGGCACGCGGGCTGGAAGATTCCAATCTCCACACCTGGGATTTCGGCCTGCAGCGGCTGCTTCTCGGGCACATCACCGGCCCCCTGGAATCCTGCTGGCAGGATATCATGCCCTCGGCAACAAAAGCGGGCAATACAGGCTCCTGGCTCGGTGGTCTGGCCGGCTTTATCCGTCATCTGAAAAATCTACAGACAGAACTGCGCCATGGGCATACGGCCAAAGATTGGAGTAAAATTCTGTTGCAGATGATCGATATTTTCTTTACCGACGACCGGCCGGAATATACCGATGCCATCCGTCGCCTTCGGGAAACGATTCATGATTTTGCCGCCCACACAAAACAGGCCGATTGTTCCTGCCCGCTTTCCGTTACCACGCTGCGCGCCTTTTTCAGCGAACAACTCGCTGTGCCCTCAAACGGCCATCCCTTTCTCGCCGGCAAGGTCACCTTTTGCAACATGGTCCCCATGCGCTCGGTTCCCTTTAAGGTCATCTGGCTGCTGGGTATGAACGATACGGATTATCCACGCTCTCAAAGACCACAGTCCTTTGATAGGATGGCAAAAAAGCCACGTCTCGGTGATCGTAACCGACGCGATGACGACCGCTATCTCTTCCTGGAGGCCCTGCTCTCGGCCCGAAACCATTTCATTGTTTCCTGGATCGGCCATGACCAGCGTGAAAACACGGAGCTTCCTCCATCGGTTCTGGTCGCTGAACTGCGTGATTATATTGATCGCAGCCGACAGATGCGCCAGACAGCGGCAAGTGAGCTGCTGACGACCCACCATCCGCTGCAACCTTTTTCCAAAAACTGTTTTAACACCAATCCCAAAACCGCAGCTTATGCCGATATGTGGCTGCCGACCCCTTGCAGCCGGCATAAAAACCAGTTCCTCGATACGCCGTTGCCCGACCTGGAGCTACAACAGGTAGAACTTGGCATGCTGGTTCGTTTCTGGAATCATCCCGTCCGTTTTTTCATGGAACAACGTCTCGGCCTGCGGCCGAACATGAATGAGGAACTTTTACCGGAAAGCGAACCCTTCACCCTTGATCATCTTGAGGCCTATAAACTCAGCATGAACACGCTTGGCCGTCTCCTTGCCGGTCAGGATCCGTTACCTCTCTGCCGGCAGGCACAGGCATCAGCTCTGCTGCCGCGTGGGGAGATCGGCCGAATCAACTGTCGGCAGATACTGTGCGCTGCCGAAAATATCCTCCGTCAAGTCAGAGAATATTCTCCGGTTCCGGCGACAACACACGATATATCCCTGACCATTGCCGGAATCCATATCACCGGCCGCCTGGATGGACTCCACCCCGGCGGCAGGGTCTCCTTTCGCCCGGCAAAGCACAAGGCAAAGGACCTGCTGCAACTCTGGATACACCATCTCATTCTCAACCTGGTTCGCCCCCCGTCGATTGATCCGCTGTCCACCCACATAGCAACCGATGCCGCCATAACCCTGGCTCCGGTGGATGATCCCAAAAAAGAGCTGGAAAAACTCATCAACCTTTTTCTCCAGGGGCTGAATGAACCACTTCATTTCTACCCGGAATCCAGCTATGCCCTGGCATCGGCAAAAAAAGAATCAACGGGAATGAACAAGGCCCATAACAGCTGGTACTCGGGATACCGGCGGGGCGAAGAGGAAGATCCGGCCTATATGATTGGACTGCGCGGACAGGATCCTCTGGATGAACAGTTCCGCTCTCTGGCGACTGTCTTTCACCCCATCCTCAATGTCATGGAGAAAGAAGATGCTGCCGCTTGATCCCCTGACCCTGCCCCTGCGCGGTCAAATGCTCCTGGAAGCCAGCGCCGGCACGGGCAAGACCTACACCCTGGCCCTGCTCTTTCTGCGCCTGCTGCTTGAACGGGAGCTCAGTATTGACCAGATACTGGTCGTCACCTTTACAGTTGCAGCCACTGAAGAACTGCGCGGCCGGGTGCGTCTGCGTATCCGTGAGGCCCTTGATGTCCTGCAAGGGAAGCCATCGGGCGATGCGACCCTGGACGCTCTGATAACGCGAACCCGGAAAAAAGATCCGGCCAGGACGGCCATCCTGCTTGATGACGCGCTTACCCGCATGGACGAAGCGGCAATATTCACCATCCACGGCTTTTGCCGACACATGCTGCAGGAACACGCCTTTGAATCGAGCGCACCCTTTGCAATGGAGTTCCTTGAAAACGAACAGGCGCTGCAGGCAGAAGTCATGGAAGATTTCTGGCGGCGCCGTTTTTATGACACCTCTCCCGGGGAGGCTGCCTGGGCGGCATCATTGTGGACGACGCCACAGGGGTTGTACGATGTCCTGGGTGGCCATCTAAACCGGCCGACAGTACAATGCGTTCCAAAAATTCATGATGACGATGTTGAGCAAATGCGCAAACGCCTGCATCCCCTTTTTGAAGATATCAGGGGCGGGTGGCAGCAACAGGGCGATAAAATCGCCGCCCTTCTCAGGGAGAACAGACGATTATCTCGCAACAATACAACAGGATACGGGCACAAAAGGCTTGCGGCAGCAGTTGCGGCGATGGATGAATTCACCATGGCGGAATCAATGCCCTGGCTGCTGCCGGAGGAGATCTCCCTTTTTACAAAAAGCGCCATTGACAACTCGCTGTTAAAGAATAAACATGAACCGCCCCGGCACCGATTTTTTGAACTTGTCGACGAGTTTTTCCCGCAACACCGGGAGATGACCCACTGCCGGAAAATCAGTGTCCTGCTGGCCGCGCGGCATTACCTGCATGCCGAGATGAACCGGCGCAAACTGGAACAGGCCCGGCTCTATTTCGATGACCTCCTCCTCCGGATGGATGCGGCCCTCCATGGTCCTCGATCCAATGATTTTGCCGCCGGTATCAACAAACGCTTCCCGGCGATACTGGTTGACGAGTTCCAGGATACGGACCCCCTGCAGTATCGCATTTTTTCCCGAATCCATGGAGCCGATCGCAGCTCGGCCCTGTTTCTGATCGGTGATCCCAAACAGGCCATCTATGGATTTCGCGGCGCTGATATCTTCACCTATCTCATGGCCAGGCAGGCAACACCTCCCGGTCACCGTTTTACCATGACCACCAATTACCGTTCCACCAGCAGGATGGTCACGGCAGTCAACCAACTTTTTGGTCGGTACAGCCCCCTGCCGCCTGCAGGCGATGCCATGAAATTTATTCCCGTTCAACCTTCCGGACTGGCCGATACAGAACCCATGATTGTGGGCGATCGGCCAATAGCGCCCCTTACCTGCCTACTGCTTCCGGAACAAAATTCCGGTAAACCGCTGGCAAAAGACAAGGCGGCTGAGCAGGCTGCCCGCTTCTGCGCCCTTGAGATCAGCGCCCTTCTTGGAGGAAAAGCCACAATCACAACAACAAAGACAGGAAACAGGCCTGTTAGCGGTGGAGATATCGGTATCCTGGTTCGAACCCACAGGGAGGCTGAAATCATCCGCAATGCCCTGCGGGGACAGCGTATCGCAAGCGTCTATTACAGCAAGAGCACGGTATTTCAAACCTCTGAGGCAGGACAGATGCTTACCCTGCTCACTGCCCTGCTCAATCCGGCCGATCCGGCAACCGCCCGCACCCTGCTGGCCACCGATCTGTTTGGATATACCGCCGAGCGCCTCGAAGAATTACGCAGGGAAGAACAGCGTTGGGAAGAAATCATGGCCACTCTCAACCGGTATCAGCATAGCTGGCAGCAACAGGGATTCCTCCCCATGTTTCATACCCTGCTGTCGGAGCAGCGCTGTGTCCAGCGTCTGCTGGCAGCGGTTGAGGGGGAACGAATGCTGACCAATTTTCTCCACCTGGCGGAACTGTTGCAGGAGGCTTCCCGCAGCCAACCGGGAGTCGAGGGACTGTATCACTGGCTGGCAGACAATATCCGGCAACCGGACAGGCAGCAGACGGACAGCAGCCAGCTCCGGCTTGAGAGCGATGAGAACCTGGTTAAAATCGTCACCATCCACAAGGCCAAGGGGTTGGAATATCCTCTGGTGTTCCTGCCCTTTCTCTGGTCAACACGGCCCTGCGACCCTGAAAAGCCCTTTTCCTTTCACCATCCGGACCGGCCCGAACAACTATGCATCGACCTTGGCTCAGGTAATGCCGAATATCTCCGACTTGCCGAACAGGAACGGCTGGCCGCTGATCTGCGCCTGTTGTATGTGGCCGTCACCAGGGCGCGCTACGGTTGCTTTTTCTGCTGGGGAAGGATCAGCAAGATGCATGAAACCGCGCTCTGCACACTCCTGCATGGTGATAGAATACCTGAACAGGAAACGCTTGTGACCGATCTTGCGCAACTCAACAGCAGACAGGCCCCGCTGGTCATCAAACACTATCCCGAAAATCCTGCCCCGCCGGTAACCCCCGCCTGCACGCCGGATAACAAGCTCGCTGCCGCCCGCTTTACAGGTGCAATAGATACCAGCTGGCAAATTACCAGTTATTCGGGGTTGAGCGGTGGCCACGACCCCCGACCGGAACGGCCCGATTATGACCAGCAGGACGAGCCGCAGATCCAGCATCCTGAAAACAGTGTCTTCGGCTTTCCCAAGGGTCCGGCTGCGGGTACCTGCCTGCATGCCATACTCGAACAAATCGATTTTACCGATCCTGCCGGACACGGCCCCATAATAGCTGAGCAACTGGCCGGAGCAGGATTTGAATCCAGCTGGCAGCGGTTGGTCGGCACCTGGATGCAGGCCATCCTTGCCACCAGGATTAAACCGGATTTTTCTTTAAACCAGCTTGCAGCACGAAATCGGATCAATGAAATGGCCTTCTCCTTTCCCCTGGAAAAAATGCGGCTTACCCGCTTCAACCAGGCGCTTGCCAGTGGCGGCATTGCACCGCTTCCCGAAAACCACCACACGCTCCATGGCCTCATGGTCGGATTTATTGACCTGGTGTTCAGACATAACGGCCGCTATTATATCATTGATTACAAGTCAAATTATCTTGGCGGCTCAATGAACCATTACAGGCCGGAAAATCTCAGGGCAGCCATGGACGAACATCGATACGACCTGCAGTATCTTATCTACACCCTTGCCCTGCATAGATATCTCCACTCCAGAATCAAGGATTATGACTACGACACCCATTTCGGCGGTATCTATTATCTCTTTTTGCGCGGCATGAACCCGCAGCATCCCGAGGGAACGGGCATCTTCGCCGCCAGGCCGCCTCTGCCGCTGATCACCCGTCTTGACATCTGCTGCCGGGGGAATGGAAATGATTAACCTGCTGCAACAGGCCGCAGACCGGGGAGACATTCGAGCGCTTGATCTTGAGATCGGTCTGTTTCTGGAAGCGCAAAACAGCATAAATTCACCGGAACTGCTGCTGGCTGCCACCCTGGCATCGGCTGCTGTGGCAGCGGGGCATGTTTGCCTGCCCCTTGAACAGGCGGGCAGGCTGCTGACCGTGAAAAATCCGGATATCATTCCCGCCCCCGATTCCTGGCGCAACACTCTGCTTACCGGCCCGGTGGTCGGCCGGCCCGGAGAAACAGCGCCACTGATTCTTGACCGGGAAAACAGACTCTATCTCTACCGTTTTTTCCATTGCGAAAAAAGAGTTGCCGACACTCTGCTGTCAAGGGCCGTGGCCATGACCCGGGTCGATGCCGACAGGGGACGGCAATTACTCGCCCGACTCTTTCCCCAACAGAGGCAGAACAAACCGGCAACCGGCCAGCTGACCGCCACTGCCCTGGCCCTGCTCAAGCCCTTGCTGATCATCTCCGGCGGACCGGGAACCGGAAAAACATGGACCGTTGCCCGCATCCTTGCCCTGCTGCAGGCAATGGCCGAAAAACCTTTGCGAATCGGGCTGGCCGCTCCAACGGGAAAGGCTGCGGCCCGGCTGCAGCAATCACTGCTGCAGGCCGAAAAAAATATTGACCTGAAACCGGCCAACACGACCGCGCTGCAGACACAAACCCTGCATCGATTACTTGGCTATCGCCCCCGGCCCGATGATTTTCGCCGGGATGAAGATAATCCGCTGCATCTGGATTTACTTGTAATCGACGAGGCCTCGATGATCGACCTTGCCCTCATGGATGCATTGTTACGCGCCCTGCCGCCCTCCTGCAGGCTCATTCTCCTTGGCGACCGTTACCAGCTTGCATCTGTTGAGGCGGGCAGCCTCTTCTCCGATCTTTGCGCCGGCGACACAGGCAGCTGGTCGCCTGAACTCTGCACAGAACTTCAAAAGCTGACCGGACTGGTTACCCGGCCCCCTTCCCGGCCTGCCCCTGTTATCAATGAAGCTGTTGTTACCCTGCATGAGAGTTTCAGGTTTCACAATAAAAGCGGTATCGGCTCCCTGGCTCTATCGGTCAACAGTGGTCGGCTGGAGGAGGTCGAGACTTGCCTGGACGGAGAATTTCCGGATCTGCAGGTGCACTACCTGAGCGGCAGCGACAGGGAACAATGGCTCAAAGAACAGATCCTTCAGGGATATCGGGCGATGGTCAGCGCAAAAAGCGTGGAAGAGGCCTTTGCCGCCATGGAAACTTTTCATATCCTCTGCGCTGTCCGCAAAGGGTCTGCCGGGGTGGAAGGCGTAAATATTCTGGCAGAACAGGTCCTGGCCGAGACAGGACTCATTCCCCGAAATATGGAAACATATCGAGGGAAACCAATCATTATCCGCCGCAACCAGTATCAGATGCACCTTTTTAACGGTGACAGCGGTATCCTCTGGCCCGATGCGGCAGGCCGTCTCAAGGCCTGGTTTATGCAGGCGGATAACCGGCTGCATCCCTTCACCCCTTCCCGGCTGCCCGAACACGAGGCCGCCTGGGCAATCACCATTCACAAGGCCCAGGGTTCGGAATTTGACCATGCGCTTCTGCTGCTGCCCGAAAAAGACTGCCGGGTGCTCAGCCGGGAGCTGCTCTATACCGGTATTACACGGGCAAAGAAACAACTCATTCTCTGCGGTGATCCAGCTCTGTTATCAACTGCCGTCGACCGAAAAACCAGACGCTGGTCCGGCCTGGCCGATCGACTGCAAACCAGCGGTAATCAGAAAAAATAATAAAAAACTGTTTTCAAAAAAAACAATTTCCGGTAG
>CAZURY010000067.1:0-8586 GCA_964623145.1 uncultured Desulfobulbus sp.
TCTTCATGGGAAAGGGTGAGGGTATTTGTTTTTATTCATAATCAGGGGATGTATAGATTTTTCGTTTGATTATGGTTTATGGACGCAGATCGTCCGGTTTGCCGTTCCCACGCCGGAGCGTGGGAATAATGCTGAATTTGTTGTATGTACAGTTATTTTCCAAAAAATTGTTGCAGGCCTCGAGGCAGCACATTTATTACAGGCTCCGGTGGTACAGGCCAAGGTGGGTTGTTCGTTGATGGCCGCTGTCTTACTCTCTGTCTTCGCAGTTTAACCCGGCAAATAAGGGGCTGATCCTTCTTGACGGTCAGCCGGTGGTATTCCGTTTTGTATCCTTCTGCAGAGACTTCTATCTCGTATTTTCCCGGTTTCAGCGCCATGTCATCATGATATATCGGTTTAATGTGCAGTACTTTTACCGTGGCCCAGGAGGGGGTGGGCTCAACCCGCAGCCATCCGACCCGGTATTTTGTCTTTTTGCTTATCCGTTCCAGGTTGAAGTGTTCCCTGATCGATTGGTCTTCGTTGATTGTGACGGTGCGAACCATGGGGTAGTAGCCGTCCCTGGTTATTTCAATGGAATAGCTTCCCGGATCAAGTTCCATGCCCGGATAATATTCGGGGCCGTCCCGGATGATAATGTGGGCATCGCTCGGAGTCGTCTGCACGGTCAAACGGCCGGGGAGTATTTTTCGTTCAAGGTTCAGGGCGAGGCGCTGATGCTCATTTTCGTTGATAACCACCGGCTGGACGATATTTTCATATCCCTCTTTTTCTATCCTCAGGGTATAGCTCCCCTGCTCAAGGGACATGCCGGGAGCATATATCTTATCGGTTCCGATAAAATAAATATGGGCATCAGACGGCGTGGTCGTAACCGTCAGACGGCCTGTTTTTGGGGCGGGAGGCACCGGTTGTGGAGGCTGCTCAGGTGATTTTGAGCTCATCACCACCAGCAGGATAACAGCGATAACGGCAAGAAATCCGCCAATCAGCCATGCAGGAGGAAAGTTTTTGGTTGTTCTTTTGCCAGGTGGTTGTCCTGCACCGGCTGGCTCCCTGGGAGTTGTTTTTTTTATTTGTTTTTTATCAGGTATTTTTTCAACCAGGTTGCTTGTTGCCATATCCTGGTCCGGATTGGCCGTTATCTCCTCCATGGCTCGGTCAAACCGGCGCAACATTTCTTCGGCATCGCTGTAACGCTGTTCCGGCGCCGGGGCCAGGGATTTGATAATCAGGTCGTCAAAGGGCTGCCAGGCCGCACCGAGAATCTCCGAGGGCAGCTGGAAACGGCCAATGGCCTGGGCGCCGGTGAGCAGCTCGTAGAGGATCATGCCCACCCCGTACAGGTCGGCCCGCTTGTCGATGGCATGGGCATTCTGCAACTGTTCCGGGGCCATGTAATAGGGCGTGCCCAAACCCTGGGCGGTCTGGGTGAAACGGGAGAGGGACATGGTGCGGGCAATGCCGAAATCGAGGATTTTGACCGACACATCAGGGAACTCACCGGTCAGAACGATATTATCCGGTTTGATATCCCGGTGGATGGTTGTTTTATGAGCGTAGGCCAGGGCTTTGAGAATGCCGCTCATGATCGGTTTGATCTCGGCCGGGGTAAAGGGCGGCACCTGGCCCCGCCTTTCCTGCAGCTTGTCGGCCAGCGATTCCCCCTTCAGGTACTCCATGGTGAAGTAATAGACCTTATCATCCCGCCCCAGGTCAAAGACCCGGACAATGCCATGGTGGTGCAGTTGCCTGCTGGTGGTCACCTCGGTTTTAAACCGCTCCCTGGCCTCGGGATTATTGATCAGCTCAGGATGGATGAGCTTGAGCGCGCAACGCTCATTATTCAGTTCCAGGTCTTCCACCAGGTACACCGTACCCATGCCGCCCTGGCCAAGCTGTTTGATAATCTTGTAGCGTTTACCGATAACGTCTCCCTCGATCAGGGAGTGGGCATCAAAGGTGCGGATCGTGGTTTTGGTGATCCTGGCGGTTGCCTGTCCCGGCGCATCAAGAGGAGCCTGGCAATGGGAGCAGATGGTTGCCGAGGATGGATTAACATGGGAACAGACCAGACATTTCTTCATGGCATTTTTGGATTCTTTTTTTTCAGTTAATTGTCATCGTCCAGATCATCGGGGAAGGCAACTTTTTACTGGTTCCTCCGCTCCGCGGTGAACCGTAAAAAGCGAATCACTGCGCATCCGTTTAATGCCTTACTCCTCATTTCCTGTCATAAAAAACAAGAAAATAAAAATTGTAGGTCTGCTTGAGTGGAACGAAAGCGGACAAATAGCAGCCACTACTTTTGTCTGCTTTCGCGGAGCTCAACCAGACCTACATTTTATACAATTTATTGGGTTGCCGGCATTGAGCCCACCTTGGAGAATTTCCTGATAAGCAGTTCTGGATTTTTTTCCCTGAAGTGATGGATTCAGTTAATTATCATCGTTATCATCGTCCAGATCATCGGGGAAGGCGGCCTTGGGGAGGGCGTCAGGTTCCTCCCCAAGCAGTCGGTCAATAATATCCTGCTGTTCCGATTTTTTTATGTTTGCCAGGGTAAAGACCCCGGCCATTTGCTGTTTCTGCCATTTTTTTTTACGGCCTGCCGCCAGCTCTTTCAGTTTGCCGGGTAATTCCGTGCAGGGCGGGAAATCCTGCTGTTCTTCTTCGGGAATGCAGCCCGCAATCGTCATGGCGCCGGTCAAGGTGATATAGTCCATAAAACGCTGCCTGCATGTGGAACATTGCTGTATATGTCTTTTGGCTGTCATGTCCAGCCCTCCTGTTTCGTACCTGGTGATTAATGTATTAAAATCGCATTTATTCATGTTCCTGCCTCCAGCCAGTCCCTCACTTCAGGCACTTGACGCAGGGCGTCAAGGCAGCGGCTGACCCGGGACGAGAGGGTGCCGACACTGACCTTGAAATGGGCGGCAAGACCGGCGTAATCGGTAAATTTGCCTTTTTTGTATTGGATGTACCCGGTAAGGGTTTTTCTGCATACACCTGATAATGATTCGATCCCCCGGTTAATGCCTGCACAGAAACGGTCGCTCATGACCCTGGCTTCCGGGCCGGGAGTCGGGCTGACCGGTTCGGCAACGGAACGGGCGCCCTCGTCATTTGCCTGGTCAATACTGACGGCGTACAGAACCTTTTTCTTATAACTGTCAATTATGGTGTTGCGGGCGCATGTTCGTATAAAATTTTTGAAGGCCGCCGGCTTTTCAACCCTGTCAATCCCCCTGGTAAGCAGATGACAGACAATTTCCTGGGCCATGTCCTCCGCCTGGTTTCCCAGGCACCATTTTTGGCAGCGCGTAAAGGAAAGAACAAGATTATATACTTCCAGCCAGGCATCTCCATCGCCGCGCAGACATCTATTGTAAAGTTCCTCTCCCGTGCAGGACTCCCTGCTTGTGGTCGATACGGGATGATTGATTATGTTCATTTCGTTGTATCCTCTGCTATGAACCGGACTGAAATTTCACCAAACTGCAAGGTCGTTTCCTGATTGAAAGGAAGATGTTGGGGGCAGCCGGGAAAAAGCCGGGTGGAATTGATCCATGTTTCTTTGCCGGGATCAACGGCCTCCAGGAAATACCCGTTTTCCATGAGCAGCAGGCGGGCATGTTTTTTGCCGACAGTGGGATGATCCAGGTACAGGGCGTTGGATGCTGATGACCCTATACCGGCATAACGGCGGAGGAAAAGATAGCTGAGCTGATCTCGGAAATCGTCACAGCGGTAGAGCGTGCAGCAGTCAAGGGGAATATCCTGACTGAGATCATCAATTTTCAGGCTGCCGATCCTGGTGGAGAATTCGTTCATGGTAACGGCGCTGCTGTGCATCTCACGAATCTCCTTGAGAAGTGAAAGGTCCCGGTATTTTCGAAAATCAAGCCGTAATGTATTGCCAAATGTCAGCCGCACATTACTGCTCAACTGCACAGGTTTCTTAACGCGCGCGCCCTGTACCTGGGTGCCGTTTAACGAATCGTCATCGGCAAGAAAGACCTTGTTCTTTGCAAACGAGAGGGAGCAGTGAAGCCCGCTTATGCCCATGCTTTTTTCGTTGTTTTTCTCGGTCATGGGGAGAAAAACAGTTACAATGTCCGCGCGCTGGCCGTCCCGTCCCATGGAAAAGGAATTGCCGGTATAGACAAGGACGGTTCTGTCCGGAGTGTTCTTTGTATGGACCGTCCAGGAGGCGCTGCTTTCAATGCTGGACTGCTGTTCGGGCAGTTCCGTTGCAGACAGTTCCTCCTCGCTGTACAGTTTGTCCTCCAGCGCCGTGGTGATATCCGGGGAAAATTCCAGTTGCAGAGGGTTCCATTGGTCGCCGACGCTTTTTTTACCGGTTTCAATTTTCTGCAGCCTGCTTAAATCAAAGGCGTTTCCATCCTTGACCGTAAGATCAATGTTGACGTTATTGAAATCATCCAGCGGCAGTTCCGATATGTCAAAGGCATTGCCGTCTTCGGCCTTAATTTTCAGGGTAAGGTTTTCCCGGTTGTTGTCCCGGGCACTATCCTGAATACGAATTTTTCCTGTTGCCCGAAAGGCGACCGGGATCTCCCGGTTGACCAGAAAATGGCCCTGGATAAAAAAGGAATATTCACCGGGACGGCAGTCGATATCAAAATCCCAGGTGTTGAGGTTTATGCCCTTGCCTGCCGGTAACCGGATGTCACGGGTCAGGGTCATTTCCTCTTCATCACCGCATACCTTGCAGTTCATGCGCAGGTTGAGCGAAGTGATGGGCAGTTGATTGTTTTTGTTGATGAAACGCAGCGGAATAATGCCATGGCTGCCGGTCGGCAGGGGCAGGGGGTTGTACTCCAGCCGGACATTTTCAAGAATCTGTTCCGGTCGGGCCGTATATTGAGGCGTTTTATCGGTCATATCCTGTGGGGGCAGCTCTGCCCGGCAGTTGCCGCAAAAGCGCATTCCGGGTTCAACCGCAGCCCCGCAGGCCGGGTTCGGGCATGTTGTCAGCTGTTTCGACATAAAGGTCAATTCAGTAGTTTATGCAGCCGATCAATGGCTTCATGTGTTTCCGCCCTGGTTATTGGCGCTTCCGGATGAAACCGGCCCTGCGTATCAGGGGACAGGATGCCCTTGATGGTTACGGTAATAATCGCATTGAAGGCAAAATAATCATCCGCCACGTCGGCAAATGGTGATTTGCTGCCGATATAGCGGGTGGAAGCGGCAGGAGATTGTGTTTTTCTATGCAAAATATCCTCAGCCAGCAGTGAAAATTCCGCCCGGCTGACCGGCGCATCAGGATGGAACCTGTTGTTTCGGTCAACGGTTAATCCTCGAAAATTATATGTTAAAAAATCTTTAATCTCAAGGAGAAAGGGATCGTTTTTAATGTCAGGCGGTGTGGGCGCAGTTTGGCTGGTATGGAAATCATCGGGTGTTTGAAACTGTTTTTCCAGGGCCGGGTCAACAAGAGCGCCTTGCCCGGGATGAATAATGGTGGTGTAGAGCAGGTGTACGACCTCTGCCTTGCGGACGGGCTGATCAGGGGGAGGTTCTGTGGCCGCCGGAGGCGCGGTCTCTACAGGCACGGGATTTACGACAACGGCTTTTTGGCCACATCCTGACAGGAGCAGGGAGCCGAGACAGAGAAAGAAAATGGACAAAGAAATTGGTTTCATGGAAGTATCTCCAAAAGGTATTTTTTAATACAGATTAATTGATAACCGCGGCCACCCGGCATTGACGCAGGAAATCCCTGCGCCGGTTTTCCTGCTGCAGTAAACCGGCATCACGGCGGCTGAGAACAAAATCCGCCCGAAAGCGGCCACTGGTCGATTTGGCCCGGAGAACCAGGGGATTGTTGCCGACCCGTTCAAGATGCAGGGCCTTGTCAAGACTGTTCTGGTAAGCGATCACCCCATATTTTTTGATGTATTTGAGGGACACATCCCGGCCGCCATACAGCAGAGCGCCGTCTTCGGAGATAATCTGCGGCAGCATGGCCGGTTGCGCGTCAAGCCCGGTGGCGACAACAACCAGGCCGGTGTAAGGTTTTTGCGGTTGAGGTGTGCGGGCCTGTGTGGTTGTTTGCGACCCAGGCGCTGCCTTTTTTTTTGCCCGGGTGTGTTTGCGCGGCTGTTTTTGGGGAGAAGATAATTTTTCCGGAGACTTCCTGGTGGACGACGGAGATTCGGCTGCCGGGGTTTTTCTCAACTGCCAGGAAATCAGGGGGCGCAGCACGCTGTTTTCTCCGTACAAATCAATTCCCAGGGTCACTTCCACCCATACCGACCCATCCGGAAATTCGCGGCTCTCTTCCTTGATGACCCGGGCGTTGCGGACAAGGGCCTGGACTTCTGTTTTCAGATTGGAATCAAGCTGGAGTTCGCGGTCATAGGTGGCATTTGCGGAAATGTGCAGTCCGCTGATGGTTTCCGCCAGTTTTTCATAGGCCAGGTGGCGGGCTGTTTTCACGGCCACGCTGTACGCATGGGCCCGGTTGACCGTAAATCTTTTGTCTGCAGTGGCCCCGGCCATGACCTCGATATAGCCCTCCTGCCAGTTGGTGCGGCTGGCGCTTTGTGCCCTGCCTTTATCGTCCCGGCTGACCTGGATGAGATCGGTCGGATTTTCTTTTTGATCGTTGGTCAGAGGCCTGGTTTGTTCGGCAGCGGCCGGGGCCGGTGTTTCCCGGCTGGTTATTTGCGGGGCAACAGTTGTCTCATCCGGTTTCTTTTCTTTCGAGGCGGCGACCTGGCGCGTTATTGTATGTTTCATGCCGTTATCGGCAGGCGCTACCCGGACAGGTGCGGATGCACTGGTTTGCGGCGCGGTTTCTTTTTTCTGCCGGGGGGTGATGGATTGTTTTTTGCTGCTGGTGTGCTGCGCTGCGGCCGCCGGTACTGTCGGAGTATCCGGCTCGCCATTCCACCAGTCGTCGGCCAGACAGTTACCGACCAGAAAAAACAGGATACACAGCGCCCCTGTCCAGCTCTTCATATTGATGCCGTTTTTCATCTCACTCTCCCTGTTATTGCGAATTTTCCGGCTTATCCGGGTTAGATATTACTCCTCATTTCCTGTTCTAAAAAACAAGAAAATGATTTCATACGATTTATTTATTGGGTTGCGGGTATTGAGCCCACCCTAAGGAACAGAAATTAAATAACCTGAACATCTCGCATCTCATCTTCAGGCCATCTTTGACCGCTCTTCAATCACGAAATCCTCATCGTAGCCCTGCTACGTCTGCGGTTTCGTTCAATCAGATCGATCAAACCTGACCTAAAGCTGAGCACGATATTGTCCACGTTATTTAATTTCTGTTCCTTAGGATTTTGTTATATGCAGACGAATCGTGCCAAGCGTCACCACGTCGCCCGGGCGGATATCGGCTGTTTTCTCAACCTTGCCCCGGACCGTGACCGCAGGGTCAAGGTATGGATTTTCCAGCCTGAGAGTATTTTCGCCCACAATCAGACATACACCGTCTATATTTACAGCAAGACGGAACGTCGCCCGGTTTTTCTGCAAATTTTTTCGCGCCTGCCATTGTTCATTGTCCCCGTTGTCGGTGACCTCCGGAATCGGCAGGGCCGGAATATTCATGTCCGGCACCAGTTGCTGCAGGCGGTAAAGATGTTCTTCCGCCTGTTCCGGCTCACCCGAGAGTTGTCGGCAGACGCCCATGAGCGCCTGGTATTGCGGCGTATCCCTGGCCGAATTTTCAACAGCGGCAAGCACTTCGACCGCCTGTTCCGGGTGGCCTTCCCGAAGAACGGTCACACCTTCTTCAATAATTGATAAGGGATCGGCAGGGTCATAATCAGGAGCAGTGCCGGCATTGTCACGGCTCCCCTGTTCCGGGGAGTCACCTGGTGTCTGCTGTCGGTAAGAGACCACGGAATCCGGTTCGTCACCGTCGGACATTCTGCCGATGATGCGGGGGGTTCCCTCAGGTGTATGTTCATCTTCTTCAAGGGTCAGCAGCAGGTCCCCGGCAAGCAGATAGTTATGTTCAACAGCATGTTGTTTAAGACATGCCAGTATATCCGCCTTGATAAAATGCAGAACAGGAGCATGTTTCCGGTAGTCGTTGCCGTGCAGGGTGAGAATAAATACATTGGGCGCATAGGTGCGGTTTATACCCTGCCTGCTGCCCTGGTCCATGCAGCGAACAGCCATTCTGCATAAATCCACAGGCTGAAACCCTTTGGATGAGAAAAGCCTGTCTATCAAATCGCTTATAAAATTTTCCACTTTTGTCGGTAATCCCATGATGTTTGAGTCCTTGATTATTTGAAAATATAATGACATTGCAGCCAGTTCAAGCAAGTTATAATGATCATATCATCTGTTGGTTGATTTTCCAAAATATGTTTGTTCCTTAATTCGCTCTCGTCACACCGTTCTGCGTCTGTGTCTTACTTCTCATTTCCTGTCATAAAAAGCTAGGAAATGCACATTGTAGGTCTGCTTGAGTGGAACGAAAGCGGACAAACAGCAACTTTTGTCTGTTTTTTTTAGTGGTAATTGGTAATCAGCATTGTTTATTCCATGCGCACAACAGGCGCAGAGCGCCACAGA
>CAZURY010000068.1:0-8553 GCA_964623145.1 uncultured Desulfobulbus sp.
GATTGCTGAAAAGGCTACAAAGACGTAAGGTTACGTCTTAAAAAGATGACATATGGGCAACGGTTTTGTTTTGTTGTGGATGCAGCGGTTGCCGGCCGGATGGACAGGGTTATCTTGATAAGCGACGGCAAAATAATAGACAAAAAAAATGGCCTGCAAGGCACGATTTATGAGGTGGAAAAACTTTGAAGCCTGAATTATTACGTCGTTTTGACCATTTTGGCCCTGTTGTCAATGCTCTTGCCGATGGTTTTCTTTGTTTGTGCGGAATTGTGCTGCTCTACTGGGGTGTGTTCAGTGTTGATATTCCGGCGGCCAGTTATCTGATCATATTTGCAGGAGGGTTGTTTTTTTGTTCAGGCTGTTGGTTTTACCGGTGTGGAAGGCAACGCAGGAAAGAATCCGGTGGAAAATAACAAAAAATCCCCGACTGTTTTTTGCGGCCGGGGATTTTTTATTCGAAAATTGACCATTGAGTGGTGTCGTTCCTGTCGATTTTCATACTTCGAAGTCGTCGCTTATCTGTTGTGGCTGTGATGTTAAAAAAAATCGTGGCCCAGTCATGCCGGTGTATACGCGTCTACCAGCTTTTGTCATCAAGAATGGCGCCCTGGGTGGAGACAACGACCTGGCGCACAGGTACGGATGCTCCGGCATCGGTGTAAGCTTTTTTGACGATCTGCAGCATGGAGGAGCAGCAGGGGACTTCCATGATGAGGATGGTAACGGAATTAAGCTTTCTGGTTTTAAACAGTTCTGTGAACCGATCAACATACATTTGCTGATCATCAAATTTCGGGCAGCCCATCATGACGACCCGACCCTGGATAAAATCCTGTTGCAAACCACCATAGGATACTGCAGTACAGTCGGCCGCTATCAGTAGGTCGCAGTTTTCCAGAAAAGGGGCGGTCGGTGGAATCAACCGTATCTGTACCGGCCAGTGGGAAAGCGCGCACCCCTGTTGGGATGTCGGTTCATTGGCAGCCTGACAGGGAGTGATCGGCTGCATGGTTTTCAGTTGCGCCGATGGACAGCCGCCGCCCTGGGCCGTTTCCTGTTTTTTCTTGTTGGCAAGAAATTCCTCAACTGCGTCTTCATCAAATTCTTCCGCTTCCCGTTCAACAACCTTGAGAGCGCCGGTGGGACAGGACCCAAGGCAGGCGCCCAGACCGTCACAGAGATTATCTGAGACCAGTTTGGCCTTGCCGTCAATGATCTGCAGACTGCCTTCTGCGCAGTCGGGAACGCACTCGCCGCAGCCGGTACAGAGCTCCTCGTCGATTTCTATAATTTTTCGCATTATTTTCATGGGATAATCCTATATCTGTTTTATTGATTTAATGAACAAGTCTGCTCAGGGTCTTTTCACCTTCCTGAGCCCCTGCCGTGGTCATAAATGATGCATCGACTATTTTTTTCAACTGCTCTTTTGTATGCGGTTTTTCCCGGTACAGTTCGGCCATGTTGACTATCAGGTCGGCATCGTAAAGAACCTTGAAATTTGTTGTCTCCTCGTCCCGGGGCGAGTGATGATGGCCGATTATATCACAGACCTCATCGATGAGCTCAGCCGGTGCCTTTAAATTGCTGAGGATCTCTCGCGCCACCGGCGGACCTTCGATATGTTGATATTTTGCTGAAGAAGAATTGTATTTGAGTTCGGCATTTTTTATGCCTATGTCGTGCAGATAGGCACAGGCCATGATCACCATCATGTCGCCGTCACTCTGGTCTTTGCCAATGATTTCCGCGTGTTCGGCGACATCAAGAGCGTGTTGTATCCGACGGGCATCATTGCCGAAATATTTCCGCATGGCGATTGCTATGCGGTCCTTGAACAGATCACCCTGTTTGGCAATCAATTCCGGCGGCATGGAATCCAGGCATTGTTCGGCATGGGGGCAATATGAGGCGCAGCCAAAATCCATTTTCGGGTTGAGCATCCGTTGCCCGCACTTTCGACATTTCTGCTGGCTGTCATCTTTGAAAAATTCTATGATGTGGCCGCAGTTGGGGCATGCGGCCTCAAAGACATCCTCTCCACTCCAGTAACGGCTATCCTGTCCAGGGCATTTCATGGTTCATCCTCTTCTGTTGTCAAGAGCGTTGTCCTATTGCGGCACCTTGTATCGATTTTTATCGTGTTGAGTCTGTTCAGCCCAGCACATTCTTCTTGAGTTCCTCAATGCCGACCCGTTCCATGAATCGTGCGCTTCTGGTTTTGTATTTTGCGGTATTCAGATAATAGTTAAGTGTTTTTTTAACCATCTCAACAGCTTCATCATCACTGAGTCCATCAGCGACCAGATCTCCTATTCGTGGTTTGCCGGCCGCGTTACCACCAAAGCTGAGTCGCCAGCCGTTTTTTTCTGCGACCAGACCGATATCCCGCATCCATGATTCACAACAGCACATCCGGCAGCCGGAAATGCCGACTTTTACCTTATAAGGCAGGGGACCTTCCAATTCCAGTTCAGCCATGGCCTTTGCCATCTTTTCCGTAGGCTGTATTCCAAATTTACACCAGTTCTTTCCAGGACAGGCCTGGACATAATGGACGCGATTACGGGCATGGGGAGGTTTCGGCGGCAGGCCCAGTTCCTGAACAAGCTGTTTGTGTTTTTCCGGCTCAAGTCCATGAAAAAAAAGGCGTTGAGCGCCGGTGACCTTAACCATGGGGATGTCATACTTGCGCACAAGTTCGGTAATACGTTCCAGGTCCTTAAGGGTGAGCATCCCTGCGTTGATTCCAGGTATTGGGCAAAAAGTTTTTGGGTTTTCTTTGTCGGTCATTCTTCATCCTCCGGATACAGGGCCGAACCTTATCGGTTCGGCCCCTGGAAACTAGAAAAAAATAAAAAATGTCCCGGTAATGAAGAGAAGACGCGTCCGATTATCCCAGGATGGCCTTCAGATCGTTTTCCGGGGTGTCAACGGGTTTGATTTCAAAGGTATCAACCAGGAACTGCAGTACAGCCGGGGTTATGAAAGCCGGCAGGGAGGGTCCGAGGCGGATATCTTTGATTCCGAGATACAGTAGGGTCAACAGGATTGCAACCGCTTTCTGCTCGTACCAGGAGATAATCATGGACAGCGGCAGATCATTAACATCACATTCAAAGGCGCCGGCTAAAGCAACAGCGATCTGAATTGCCGAATAGGCATCATTACACTGGCCGACATCAAGCAAACGTGGGATACCGCCAATATCACCGAGGTCCTTGTCAAAGAAACGAAATTTACCACAGGCAAGCGTCAGGACCATGCAATCGGAGGGTACCTGCTCAACAAACTTGGTAAAGTAATCGCGTCCCGGCTTGGCGCCGTCACAGCCGCCGACCAGGAAAAAATGACGGATATCTTTGTTTTTGACAGCTTCAATAACCTTATCGGCAACGCCGAGAACGGCATTGCGGGCAAAACCGACCATTACGGAACCGTTATCGGCGTCATCCTGCCAGCCTTCCATGGCCAGGGCTTTTTCAATAACCGGTGTGAAATCCTTGTCTTCAATATGGGATACGCCGGGCCAGCCGACCAGGCCGGTGGTAAAAATACGATCCTTATAGTCTTCACGTGGTTTCTGGATGCAGTTGGTCGTAAACAGTACCGGTCCGGGAAAATTTGGAAACTCTTTATGCTGGTTCTGCCAGGCAGTGCCATAATGGCCGTAAAAGTGATCGTATTTTTTCAGTTCAGGGTATCCATGACAGGGCAGCATTTCACCATGGGTATAGATATCGATACCTTTGCCCTCTGTCTGCTTGAGAAGCAGCTCCAGGTCGTGCAGATCATGGCCGGTGATCAGGATACATTTATTTTTTCTGTGGCCAAGGGGAACCGAAGTGGGAACCGGATGTCCATAGGTACCTGTATTGGCGGCATCAAGCAGTTCCATGGCTTTCAGGTTAATCTCACCGGCCTTCATGGCAACAGGAATACAGTCTTCAACGGTGAGTCCTTCCGCCAGCAGGGCGGCCAGCGCTTCATAAATAAATCCGGCGACAACAGGATCACTTTGTCCAAGAATGGCAGCATGATCACCATAGGCGGCAATCCCTTTCAATCCGTAGAGCAGGGTTTGCTTGAGGGATCGTACATTCTCATCCTTATCCAGACTCGGGATAAAGTTGAGTTCAGCGCCCTGTTTGGCCAACTCGTCAACAGTGTCGGCAGGGGTAAAGGTTGCAGCCGGATGATCGAAATCGGTTTTCCCGCCGGCAGCAGCTACTTTGGCTTTTAAGTCGTCGCGCAGGCTAACCGCTTTTTTGATCATGGGAACAAAACGTTCCGGATCAAAATCAACATTGGTAAGCGTTGAAAAGACGGCTTCCATGACAAAACGATCAAGGTCCGGATCGACAATGTTTTTTTGCCTGGCCTCATTGGCAAATAGAGACATGCCGCAAAGGGCATAGATGAGAAGGTCTTCGAGGTCGGCGACGTCTTCTTTTTTGCCGCAAACTCCGATGGTTGTGCAGGCAATACCCTTTGCCGTCTGTTCACACTGGTTGCAATACATAGTCTGTCTCCTTGTTTTAAAGTGGTCTTTTGAAAGTCGACCCTGAGGATCGGGTATCCGGGACGATTTTCATGGCAATGTATGGCTGGGCGTGGATAATCGCTCCAGCCATGCCAAATTAGTCGCATTCAACATGTTTCTTGGGTAAGATTCCAACCAGCCTGGTATTTCACAAGCGGTCTGCTGTAATGCGTGAAAGCACCAAATCTGCGTTGATTCTCTTGGAAATTGTTTTCGACATACCGCCAGTATGCCTGCAAACAATTTCCTTCGCGAATCAACGCATCTCCGGCACTCTCCCGCATTTCGCGACGACCTTTGTGAAATATCCGGGCTTGAAACTGTAAGTACTATAGCCACATTGTGTCAACCTGCCTTGACCTGGATCAAGTTTTCTTTTTTAAAGGCTTTTTTATGGAATTTTTTTTATGAAAAATAAAAAACAACTCATAGCAGACAGCATTCTTTTTGCAGGTATCTCTGCAGATCAACTTACGGAACTTGCTGATATTTCAATAATAAAAAACTATGCCCGTGGAGAGTCTGTTTTTTTTGAAGGGGATGCCGCAGACGGTTTTTATATGGTCATTGAGGGCAAGGTTAAGATATTTAAAATATCGCAGGAAGGTAGAGAACAGATACTCCATATTTTCGGTCAGGGGGAACCATTCGGCGAGGTTGCCGTTTTTCAAGGTCGGCCATTTCCGGCCAATGCCAGTGTCCTTGGCAAGGGAAAATTATTGTTCTTCCCGGGTCCGGATTTTATCCGCCTGGTCCACGCCAACCCATCAATCGCCTTGAACATGCTGGCAATGTTTTCCATGCGTCTGCGGCGGTTTGCTACCCAGATAGAGCACCTTTCCTTAAAGGAAGTTCCGGGAAGGCTTGCCTCTCATCTGCTTTACTTAAGTGAAGAACAACAGGGTACGGACCAGGTAACCCTGGACATTCCGAAGGGACAGCTGGCCAGCCTGCTGGGAACCAGCCCGGAAACCCTTTCACGTATCTTTGCCAAAATGAATGAGGATGGCGTTGTTCAGGTTAAAGGCAAGGTGATTACTCTTCTTGACAGGGAAAAGTTGCAGGCTTTTTAGGGACGCCATCAGCCGCATGGAGCATGATAAGGTTTTTAATGTGGACAAAAGTGTCTTTCTGCATGTCGAGAAAGGCAATCCCCATGCCCTTGTCATCATGGCGGCAGACCTTGCCGTGAACGGTACAATTCATTGAAGAAGATTTACCCTTCAGGGTAATTTTCAAGGTACAGAATGTATTGAGCGCTATCTTCTCTGCCGGGATAAGATATATTCCCATGAGACTGATGTCCCTGGAATCCGCCTCGGCGTTGATCGTTTTGTCTTCGGTTGAAATCAGTACCCGGCTCTCAAAACGTATTCGTTCATCCTGACGTCGTTCTTCATTCATTGGTGTTGTCCCTCATCCTTGCATCCGGGGCCACCATTGCCACCTTGAACGTCTGTGTATTAATGATATAATTGCCGTCTATAACCGCAACGGTCGGTATGCGGTGATGCTGCTCAAAATAGTCGAATCCCGGCCGCATTTTTTTCCAGAAGCCGATCCATGGGGAGCTGCGGAACTTAAATAGATTTCTCGATGTCAGCTTGAACGGGAAAATATGGAGGTCGAAGCGTTGCTGTCCTGCGGCCAGGGCCGAATGCGCCAGGAGATAGATTTCTTCCATCTGGCTGTTTCCCATGGCAAAACAACCCCGGGATGAACATTCACCGTGGACCATGATTGAACTACCGGTGCGGTTTCTGGCCCGGTCAAACGCATTTGGATAGCCGACGTTAAAGGCGAGGTGGTAACTTGAGTTGGGATTCATCTGTCGGGCGGAAACCGAATAAAACCCTTCCGGACTCTGCCAGTCGCCTTCCATGAGTTTTGGACCGGGATAGCCGGAATAGCAGCAGACTGGATATTCTTTAAAAAGACGATACTGATTGTCTTTTTTAAGCCAGACTTCCAGGTTACCGGGGATTTTAAAGATGCGAATAAAAACAGGTTGCCCTAAAGTAAAACCCTTCTCGGCAAGTTCACTCCGGACCTTTGCTTTTGCGTTTTTAAGAAATCCAGCCGCCCTTGGTGTCAGCGATGGCGCGGCTGAAGAAGATGCCGTGAAGAAGAAAACGCTGATGAAAACCACCAAGAGATGGAGTTGTACAGGGGGACGACTGGGGATCAAGGCCGGGTTTTTCGTCAATCCCTGCAAGGGTGACGGAATTTTCATTTGCTCTCTACTCCATTGAAGAAATAATCAATTATTTAAGGATGATTACAGTAAAAATTCAATCGGTAAAAGTTATTGGTATTCTATAGAGTAGGATGCGCCTTGTCCAGCGCAAAAAATACTTACGCCGAAAAATGGCCGTTTTTCCCGGGTTCAGTGTATTTTTCGCCCATAGAATCACGGAGCTCAGCAAGTGAGAGCATCGGAGCAATGATATTTTCCCCGGAGAATAATCCGGTGCGGTTTTTCTGCGAGAGAGTAACAGTATGAGTTCCGGCCACCTCAACGTGATGCATGGCTGAGGCTGCAAAAACAGTTTCTGATAAATTATTTTCGGATTCTCTCTGACGTAGAAACTGATTATGTTATGGTTGGTATTAATGCAAGTTCGCAGCAACCGTCTTATTTGTCATGCGGCCTGCAGCAGATTGATTACGTTGATTTGTGCAGTGTTGTTCAGATCTCCCTAGGTTTAAAATGGATCTGGTCGCCCCCTATACATAGAGGGCGATCAGATCGGTACTTTCTACAAGAATCTCCAGCATCAAGGTGGAGAATTTAATGGTGTTGCGGGTGGTTGTCTCAGGCGGCCTCTTTTGCCTCTTTTTCCTTTTGAGCTGCGGCATAGGCCGTGGCTGCGCATTCATTCTTGCCCAGGTCAAGCTCTTCCTGTTTTTCATCGTCAAACTGTTCCAGATTGGCATTGGCCCGCCGGATAAGACCATATTCCTCAGGCTGCGGTCGCATGTTATCCTTGATAAAGGTAATGAAATCGTCAAGCGTATTAATGCTATATATCTCCTCGTTTCGTTGTTTTACCAAGCCAAACGGCATGGCAAACGTTAAATTTTTATTGGCCTCTTCCCATTTCATATAATGCCCGGGAAGAATAAGCAGGTCGTCATCGAGCTGTTTAACCATCTTCATGGATTCAAATAACATTTCGGCCCATTTGACCGCCATGCCGCCAAGATCCGGCCGCCCAATGGATGTTATAAAGACCATGTCACCGCTGATCATGAATGTATCGTCAACTATAAAGCTTGTCGAACCAGGGGTGTGGCCCGGGGTAAACAGAACTTTTACCTTGGGGCCGCCACCGGCAAAGGTGTGTTGCTCCCCGTCTTTTAAGGATATGTAATCGTTTTTTGATTCTTTGAAGTCACCGTCATTACCCAGGAATTGGGCACCGCTCCGGGCGGCAATCTCCCGACTGCCGGATATGTAGTCGGCCTGGAGGTGGGTTTCAAAGGTTTTGATGACCCTGCATCCCTTTTCCCCGGCAAAATCAAGATAAAAGTCCACGGCCCTGGATGGATCAAAAAACATGATTTCCCCACCATAAAGGAGGCCATAGCTGAGCGAGGCCTTGCCGGGTCGGATAAACTGGTACAATTCGTAGTCCATGCCGGGATTGATCAGCTTGGGAACCAGCAGATTGCCCCATGTTTTAATTCCTCCAGCGAGATATCCTACATTTTCAAACCCATGATTATCAAGGATTTCAGCGACGTATTTAGCTGACCCTTCTTTGGCGCAGACAATACGAATGTTTTTCCCCTTGGGGAGTCGGGCCACACATTCATCTTCAATCTCCATGAAGTCGTAGTATGAAATATTAATCAGTTCGAACGGGTAGGGACTCTCTACATGGAAGCTGTTGAAATCCTTGTCGTTCCTGACATCAAGAACAATGATATCTTCTCTGCTGGTCAGCCAGTTGAAAAGATCGATTGCCTGGTAAGTAAAAATGGCCATTTGTGTTCCTCCGGAT
>CAZURY010000069.1:0-8428 GCA_964623145.1 uncultured Desulfobulbus sp.
AGTAAGATTGTTATAGTTATTTCTTAACAGACCCTTACGGTACCTTTGATTTTACGGTACCGATGGCGCGGCGCACGGCGCTGCGGACAAAGGAAAACGGTCGAAAACGAATTGGATTTAAGGTGACCGGCACAGAAAAACCACCTGCACGCACATCGGCGGGAGAAGAAAGGGGATAAGAGATATCCTCCTTCCGGCTGCCGACAATGGAGCCATGCATGGCCGCGACTTGTAATGGACTGTCTTGCTCGGAGATGCCAAGAAGATCAAGAAAGGCGCTATCCATGGCCACGGGGTTTGTACCGGCCGCCACCACTCGCAAAGGATACGGTTTTCCGTTAATCGGGCCGGTGCAATGCATGGCTCGAATTCCATCAACCAGGGTAAGGGTCGGGGGAAGAACCGTAAGCAACTCCAGAAGAAGATCTGAAAAATGACCAGACTGACCTCCATGGATCATATGCCACCAGGGCTTTTGCAAGCCGGTTAGACAACCAAAACAATTTTTCACCGCCATGGTCACCCGCGTCTGGGCGTGGGCCTTTATCCGGGGTAAATTAACCAGGAGATCACAATCAAAGACATCTTCGGCAATCCCGGCCTTGATTCCGGAATCCAACAAAGAGATGCGGCTACGACGAAAATCCGAGATGCGCACGCCCAGGGTAATCAATTCCTGCTCCAGTCCAAGCCGCTGCAGGTTTACCCGGGCCGAACCAAAGGCAGGAGAATCGCCGATCACTACCCGTGCTCCGGCATCAAGAAACCAACGGGCTGCAGCAAGTATAAAGGAAGCTTCGGTACAGGGTAGGGGCCCCCGGGCGGCTGTGAGCAGGTTGGGTTTAAGTAAAACTCTTTGCCCGTGCAGGTAAGGAGGCCAGTCAATTGACTGTAACAATAGATCAAACCTCTCTTCTAAAACAGCCGATCGGTACGAACCACAGCGAAGAAGACTGACAATGCTTGAGTCAAGCTGCATGCATACTCCCCCTTTCCAGGGACAACCACCCGGAAACATGAAGACAGGGCCGGAAAACCATGCAGGAAATTCCAGACGAACCAACAGTGACCGTTCGCTGCAGACTTTTCATAACCTCAAAAAAATATAAAAAAAAACCGGTTCAACCACAACGGTTGAACCGGCTAAAAAGGAGAGAAGAGATGAAGAATTACCCTTAATATAGCAGAAACCATGCCAACCGACAGCCGAATCTTCAAAAATAATATTTACGATTTAATATTAGCAGGTTACGAAAGGTTCAGGCACGATCACCCATTTCCGGTCAAGCCATCCGGGTTCAAGTTTTTTTACTCAATTTGTTGTTACAAACCGGACGGATAATAAATACACACATAAAAACAAGCAGTTGTCAGGAAATATAAATTTGGAGGACCAATATCATTTATTTTCGGGGAACGGGTAATTTTTACGCACTTTTGGCCCAGTTGAGTAATCCCCCGGCAGCAAGAATTTCCCGATGCCGTGGAGACAGGTCCAGCACGGCTTCAATCGGTATCCCGTTGACCTCAACAGTTACTCTTTCCTGCCCGTCCAGCAATGCCTGCCTGATGCCGGGGATAACAAGTTCAGCCCCCTGTTCCACCCGGTCAAAATCACCGGCATCGGCAAAGGTGAGCGGCAGTATGCCGAAATTGATCAGATTTGCCTTATGAATACGGGCAAAACTTTTCACCAGTTTAACCTGGACGCCAAGATATCGAGGAGCCAGGGCCGCATGCTCCCGGCTGGAGCCCTGGCCATAATTATCGCCGCCGACAACGGCGCCGAAGTGACCGGCCGAGGTTGCCTCTTTCATATCGCAGGCAAAACACTCGGAGATGGAGGCAAACACATACTCGCTGATGGCCGGGATATTACTGCGCAGAGGCAGAATTTTTGCTCCGGCGGGCATGATATGATCGGTGGTGATGTTATCACCTACCTTGAGCATGACCTTTCCTTTCCAGGTATCGGGCATGGGCGCAAAATCAGGAAAAGGAGCGATATTCGGCCCGCGAACAATTTCCACCTCGGCACCTTCGGGCCAGGGTTGCTCAATCCGTTCATCACCTGGCAGATATTTTTCAGGCAGGGTGAACTCCGGGTACTCGCCAAGATCACGGGGATCGGTGATGCATCCTTTAATGGCCGAGGCAACCGCCACTTCAGGGCTGCACAGATATACCTTGTCCCCCTGATTACCGCTGCGGCCGGGAAAATTCCTTGAAAAGGTACGCAGGGAAATCATGGCTGTAGGCGGAGCCTGCCCCATGCCGATGCAGCCAAGACAGCCGGACTGATGCACCCTGGCGCCGGCCTGGAGCAAGGGCAGCAGGTTCCCCTGCGCAGTCAGGTTTTCCAGGGCCTGCCTGGAACCGGGATTCACCTCAAAACTGACCTCACGGCTCACCTCGCGCCCTTTAAGAATAGTCGCCACAGCCGTCAAATCGCGCAAGGAGGAATTGGTACAGGAACCAACCAGCACCTGGGCCACGGGCCGACCGGCCACTTCCCTGACCTTCACTACATTGTCCGGTGATGAGGGGCAGGCGATCATCGGCTCAAGTTCTGCAAGATCAATCTCCAGCACCTGATCATATTCGGCATCCTCATCGGCAAGCAACTCCATCCACTGTTCTTCCCGTCCCTGGGCGGCCAGAAATTTTCTCGTATTCTCATCAGACGGAAAAACCGAAGTGGTAGCGCCAAGCTCTGCGCCGAAATTGGTAATAGTCGCCCGATCGGTAACACTCAAATGTTCCAGACCTGGACCAAAATACTCCATAATATAGCCGACTCCACCTTTAACGCTCAGTTGGCGCAGAACCTCAAGCAGCACATCACGGGCTGCCACCCATGGCTGAAGCTTTCCCGTCAACCGGATACCATAGATTTTGGGCATGATAAGATAAAAAGGCTTACCGGCCATGGCCATGGCAACATCAAGTCCGCCGGCGCCCATGGCGAGCATGCCGAGACCGCCGCCGGTAGGTGTATGGGAATCAGAACCAAGCAGTGTTTTCCCCGGTACGCCAAAGCGTTCAAGGTGCACCTGATGGCAGATACCGTTTCCGGGAGGAGAAAAATAAAGGCCGAATTTTCTGGCAACTCCCTGCAGAAATATATGGTCGTCGGCATTTTTAAAATCAGACTGCACCAGATTATGGTCCACATAGCTGACCGACAACTCCGTTTTTACCCGGGGAATACCGATGGCCTCAAATTCCAGGTAGGCCATGGTGCCGGTGGCATCCTGGGTCAGGGTTTGATCAATCTTCAGGGCAATTTCCTCGCCCTTTTTCAGCTCACCTTCAACCAGATGCGCCGCCAATATCTTTTCAGCAACAGTTTTACCCATTTTCATTCCTTCTATCCGTAACAGAAGACAGAAACCAGAGGACAGAATTAGTTTCCGCCTGCGGCGTTATATCTGCGCATCTATATTCCCGGCTTCTGTTTCATCTTTTGTTGTGCCCAGCCCGATGGACATGGACGTATATCCTGAAATAACCACGAAGCAGTGTCATAATTGCAGGGCTATGGCCTGAAAAATCCAGGCTAACCAAAGGTGATAACCCGTGTTCTGATCACCCCGTCATTTTCTTCGATTTCCTGCTGCACCTCTTTTGAGACAGATCCCTCACAGTCGATTATATTGTAACCGACCACTCCATTGCTTTCGTTTGTATAACTCATGATATTGATATCATGTTTCCCAAGAATGTTGGTCACCAGTCCGATCATGCCGGGTTTGTCATGGTTGATCATGATAAGCCGTGAATGAACCCAGACAGTCGGGATACTCTCCACATTCGGAAAATTCACGCTATGGGTGATATTACCGTATTCCAGATAGGCCATCAGTTCCTTGACCGCCATACAGGCACAGTTGTCTTCGGATTCGGAAGTTGAGGCGCCCAGATGGGGCGTGATAAGAATTTTTTCATGCCCGATCATCTTTTTCGACGGGAAATCGGTGATATGACCCTGAAGTTTCCCCGAGGCAATCGCGGCAAGCACGGCATCCTCATCCACCACCGGACCCCGGGCATAGTTAAACAGCAAGGCGCCATCGGCCATGGCGTCAAGAAACTCACCGGAAACAAGACCCGTGGTTTTCTTGTTGAGCGGTACATGGACGCTGACAAAATCCGCCTGTGCCAGAGCCTCTTTACGGGAGCGGACGAGTTGAACATGGGGGGAAAGATCATGAATATTATCCAGTACCGGGAAGGGATCAAATCCAATGACCTGCATGTTATGTTCTACACCGGCATTGGCCACCCGAACGCCTATCTTGCCAAGTCCGATAACGGCCAGGGTCTTACCGGCCATTTCAATGCCCTTGAAATTTTTCTTTTCCGCCTCCACCTTTTCATTGATTATCCCGTCATCGGCAAGCCCGTCCAAGCCTTCGCAAAACTGGATGGACTTATGGACATTGCGCAGCCAGATACCGAGCATGGTGAAAACCAGTTCAACCACGGCATTGGCATTGGCGCCCGGAGTATTAAACACACAAATGCCCTTTTCCGAGGCCTGGTCCACGGGAATATTATTCACCCCGGCCCCGGCCCGGGCAACAGCCAGCAGTTCCGGATAAGCCTTTAAATCAACCGGTGAAGAGCGAACCACAATTCCGTGTGGATTATTTTCATGCTCATCAACCCGGTACCGCTCGGTAAACTGATTCAGACCTTCGTCCGCAATGGCATTTATAACTTTTATGCGATACTGTTCCATGTTGTATCCTCGAAGTTAGTGTCTGTCCGGAAATGAGGTTTTGCGTTCGAAGCCAGGGACTACGACAAAAATAAGCGCAGGCATCTACGTGATAATCCAGGCATGACGCCGAGATCGGGCAAAAATACCACTTATGGACAGGCACGGGTTAGGGTGTCGGGTATAATGGCCGGGAGTGCTTGCTACAGGTGGTCAAGACCTACAATAGAATCCCGCCTGTTGTCAAGAAAATGTCAAGAAAAAGCAAGGAAACAGGAGCTGCATGCTCCTTTCTTTTGCCCGGGAAATCTTTCTTTTTTCCTGAAAATGATTATCATGCTCTGATATTCTATCTTCTCTTAGTACCTAAACTGCGCTCAATTTAGGATTACCTCGAATTTGAATACGGAAAATCGATATGACCAGCCGCCTCTTTCTCTGTTTATTTTTTATCTTTTTTACAAATGCTATTATTTTTACAAATGGTTGCTCTGCACCGGCGCATGCCGGCAAAGCCAACGCTGACAACAGGTGGGCGCGCCATGCCATTGCCATCAGCTTTGATCTTGACAAGTCACTGGTTATCGGTACCTCAAAAATTATCCTGCCCGCAAATCATCCCCTTCAGATTGATTGCGGCCCCCTGACCCTCACCGGAGCGATTCTTGAAAGGAAAGATCAGACCCCGGTCCAACTCAATCTCGGGAAAAAGTGCAAAATAGTCATTGCCAAAAGTCCGCAACTCCAGACCCTGCACCTTTCCTGGACAATGAAAGCTACCAACCCGTATACGAGCAACAACCTCATCGGTAAAAACGGTATTACTCTGGCAGGGTTCTGGCACCCGATAGCAGATACGGACATGCTGTTTGAACTTTCAGCCCGGCTGCCCGAAGGTTTTTCCGCGATCAGTGAAGGCAAATCGGACAGGTCAACCGGCAACAAACAATCCTACCATGCCCGGGTCCCCCACCCTCTGCAATCATTGCACTTTGCAGCCGGGCCCTACCGGGTCCATTCCCGGAAACTCGGCAAGGTTACAATTTACAGCTATTTCTTCAGGGAAGATCAAAATCTGTCCCCGGGGTACCTGGAAAAAGCGGCTGCCTACATCAAACGATACCGGCAGTTGATCGGTCCTTTTCCTTACCCGCATTACTCCATTGTTGAAAACCGGCTGCCCACCGGGTTCGGCATGCCCGGCTTTACCCTGCTTGGGCAGGCAGTAGTACGCCTGCCCTTTATTAAAGACACTTCGCTTGGCCATGAGATCCTCCACTCCTGGTTCGGCAATTCCATCGCTCTTGCCGACAGCGGCGGCAACTGGTGCGAAGGGCTGACCACCTATCTTGCCGACCAGAGCTTTGCGCAAGACAAGGGAAAAGGAGCAGAATACCGAAAAAACCAGATACTGCGCTACCTTTCCTACGTTCACCCGGATACCAGCATACCGCTGGCTGATTTTGAGGGGGCTGGTGATGGCAGGCCAATGGCCGGGATGATTCGCGCCATCGGCTATGACAAGGGCAGCATGGTTTTTCACATGCTACAGCAACTACTTGGTAAAGATATCTTTATTCAAGGCCTCAAAAAATTCTATGCCGAAAAAAAATACCAGCGGGCATCCTGGCAGGATATTGAACAGATTTTTTCCCAGGTATCGGGAAAAGATCTTGCCCCGTTTTTTGATCAGTGGCTGCAACGAAGCGACATCCCGCAACTTGGTATTTCACAGATCTCAGTTGACGCAAAAGAAGGCAGATCCGTCACCGAATTTCACCTGATCCAAAAAACCAAAACACCCTACAGCCTCCGGATACCGATCGTCATCCAGACACTGTCCGGAGAAACCCGGCACATGATAACCAGCGATCAACTCGACCGGAAATTCAGCATCACGACCGATACCCTGCCCTCGCAGATCATTGTTGATCCCGCATATGACCTGATGCGCAGCCTGGATGCGCAGGAAATTCCACCAACCTGGTCGCGATTTATGGGTGCGGACAGGAAAACCGTTATTCTGCCCAAAGACAAGGAAACTGCGGCAATCTACCAACCTCTTGTCGATATCCTGAAAAAACAAGGCGCTGTTGTTCGATCGGCCAGTGAAGTCAACAATTCGGAACTGGCAACCGGCAGTTTCCTCTTTGCAGGTCCCTCCCGTCTCCGGGAGAGCCTGTTTGCCGGTAAGAGAAACAAGGAGCCGGGATTTACCCTTATGGTCAGAAAAAATCCGCTTAATATCGACCAGACCATGGCGCTCGTGGATTCAACCTCCGCAGATGAAACCGGGGCTGCAGCGCGTAAACTGTCCCACTACGGAAAATATGGTTTTCTTTACTTCAGGCAGGGAATTATAAGAGAAAAAAACGTCGATCAGACACAAAACGGTTTTCACAGACAACTCATTTCACCACCTGCGGGCATACCAACCAGGGCAGAACAAAATTTTTCGGAAATCATCAACACAATCGGCAAAAACCGGGTGATCTATGTCGGAGAAACCCACACCGCCTATGGCGATCATATCCTGCAACTTCAGGTTTTACAGGGCCTGTGGAAACAATTAAAGACGGGCTCACGCTCCCCGGTAAAGAAAATTGCCATCGGCATGGAGATGTTTCCCCGCTCCTCACAGCAGGCCCTGGATGATTACATCAGCGGCAAAATAAAAACCGAGGCGGAATTTATTAAAAAATCGCGATATTTTGAGGTTTGGGGGTTTGATTACCGATTATATCGGGATATTATCGCTTTCTGCAAAATTCACAAAATTCCCATAATCGGCCTGAACCTGGATAAAAAAATAGTCAGCAAGGTCTTTGCCGGTGGCAGCACCGATGCAATTACCGAGGATGAGAAGAAACAGGTACCGGCTGCACGCGACCTTGATGTTCCCGGCTACCGTGAACGACTGGTGGATATTTACAGTCAACATGCAGCCTCTCCCCATGGAGAACGTAAAAAATTCAGCGGCTTTCTCCAGGCCCAGGCGATCTGGGATGAAACCATGGCCCAATCCATCGTCGATTACCTGAAAGCCAACCCAAAATCACAAATGGTCATCATTGCCGGCGGCGGCCATGTTTACAAGGACAGCGCCATTCCCCTGCGGGTAAAACGCCGAATACCGCAAATCAGCCAGAGCGTGCTGGTGACGGATAACGGACGTGACATCGGCACCCGGACCGGCAGGAAAATAGACTACCTGATCTTCACCAAACCCATAGAGCTCACACCGGCCCCTAAAATCGGCGTTATGCTTGAAGAAAAAGAGATCGCCGGGAAAAAGGGGCAGGTGATGATTATCGGCATCAGTCCCCATGGTAAAGGAAAAAAAGCGGGCCTGAAAGAAGGAGATATAATTCTTCGCCTTGACGATACTCCGGTACACGATATAGGTGATCTGAAAATCGGCCTGCTTGACAAAAAAGTCGGTGACACCGTAACCCTGAAAATATTTAGAAAACGTAACCTGCTGCCCGATGAGACATTGGTAATACCGGTTGAACTTACCGGCATGCGCATGGACATGATGATGCCGCCCGGCCACCCGCAGAAAAAATAAAAGAACCACGGATGCACACGGCTTTTTTAACCGAGGAGTTTCTGAAAATAAGTTGGACAACTCCTTATGTTGCCATCAACCGCAGGTCTGGTTGAGCGCCGCGAAAGCGGACATCGGCGGCGCCGACAGGACGC
>CAZURY010000070.1:0-4742 GCA_964623145.1 uncultured Desulfobulbus sp.
TGCTGTCCACATAGGCGTAGGCCGAATGCTTGTGGATGGATTCGAAACTTTCCACCCCGATGGAAAACCAGTCGATGTCCGGGTGAGCCAACGCGTTTTGCGCTGCCATCCGGACCACATCTTCGACAAACATTGGATTTTTATATGCGGCCTCGGTGACGAATTTTTCATCGGGTCGCTTGAGCAGGGCAAACAACTGACAGGAGCCGCATCCTTCGATCAGTTCTATCAGATCTTCCAGCCAGATAAATTTGTTGTTTTTTGGTTCCACGGTCAGGCGTACCTCTGCCCGTTGATTGTGGGCGCCGGCTTCGCTTATTTCCTTGGAGCAGGGGCAAAGAGTCGTTACAGGAACCTCAACGCTGAGCAGCAGACGCTGTTTGCCTTCTGTTGAACCTTGAAAGGCGCACTGGTATTCCATCAGGCTGCTGGTCTGGGTTACCGGCGCTTTTTTGGTAAGGAAATACGGGAAACGCATCTCCATCCCAGCCTGTTCAGCCTGCAGTTGCCGGCAAACATCGCCCAGGAGCCTGGGAAATACGGTTGCGTGCATGTCCCGGCGATACCTGGCCAGGATGTCCGTAAAAACCCAAACACAGGATTCTCTTAACCGGCGGGGCATCTTGGCCTGCAGGGAGATGGTGGCGACGGTCTGCTGGCGTGAACCGTTTTTTTCACGGATACTGACCGGACAGGTGAAGTTGTTGATACCCACAGCGTCAAGTTTCATGGCCTTCCCTTACAGCATTTTTATTCCATCCTCAAGAAAAGAAGTTTCAAGAGCAGGTATTTTTGCAGATCAGCTGCCTTAAACTTTGTGATTTGAGGTATTGGTGAACGAGCCCTCCGGAGCGATCTGAAAAACTGATTCGATGTACTGGTTTGTTTGAAGGCGAAGGTAAAATGTGGTAGGTTATATTTTTCCTTTACTTGTGAACTGGGGAGTTGCTGAGGAGAGTGGAAAAGGTTCGTATCGACAAGTGGTTATGGGCGGCGCGATTTTTTAAGACCCGATCAATGGCCTCCAGGGCTGTGACCGGCGGTCATGTCCATGTTAATGGTTCACGGGTAAAGGCCGCGCGGCCGGTTAAGGCGGGAGACAGGCTGCATATCAGGCGTGGTGAGCAGGAATTTACGATAATTGTACAGGCAATAAGCGGGAAAAGAGGTCCGGCATCCATTGCCGTAACGCTCTATGAGGAAACCGGGGAGTCCATTGCCGCCCGGGAAGCAGCCCGTGAGGAGCGACGCCTGATTCATGCTGCTGCAGCTCGTCCGGAGCGCCGTCCGGACAAAAGGGATCGCAGAAAGATAAGGAAATTTTTACGTAAAGATGAATAGCTGAGGAAGATAATGAAAAAGGTAGAGCGGGCACTGATCAGTTTAACGGATAAATCGGGAATTGAAGATTTTGCACGAGCCTTGACCGCTATGGGTGTGGAAATCCTATCCACCGGCGGTACGGCAAAGAAGATGCGTGATGTGGGGATCACGGTGACTGATGTTTCAGAGTTTACAGGGTTTCCGGAAATGCTTGATGGCCGGGTGAAAACGCTTCATCCGCTTGTGCATGGTGGAATCCTCAACCAGCGCGAAAATCCTGATCATCAGCAGCAGTGCAAAGAACATGGTATTCGCCATATTGATATCGTGGCTGTCAATCTTTATGCCTTTGAGAAAACCGTGGCTGACCCGACCTGCAGCCTTGCCGATGCCATTGAAAATATTGATATCGGTGGTCCGACTCTGTTGCGGGCATCGGCAAAAAATTTTCGGGATGTAACAGTGATAGTCGATCCGGCCGATTATGAGCAGGTTCTTGCCGAGATCAAAAAGACCGGCAATACAACATTGAAAACCCGTTTTAAACTGGCCGTCAAGGTTTTTAAGCTGACATCGTCTTATGATACCACTATTGCCGACTGGCTCGCCCGGGTCGATGTGAACGCTAATCCCTATTTTGACGGGGAAGAATAAAAATGTTGAAAATGGCGGTATTGCTGTCAGGCAGCGGCAGAACTCTTGATAATTTCCATGAACGTATCGGGGCCGGTACTCTGAATGCGGATATTCAGGTGGTGATCTCCAATACGGCTGATGCCCTGGGTCTGGAAAAGGCCAGGAAATACGGCTACCCTGCCTTTCACGCTGTCGGGAATCCGGCGGTGAATGAAATACTTGGTCGTTATGATATAGGGCTTATTGTCCTGGCAGGTTATCTGAAGCTGTATGAACCGCCGCAACACCTGCAGCAAGCGGTGCTCAATATTCATCCTTCGCTGATTCCAGCCTTCTGCGGACCGGGTTTTTATGGTCATCACGTCCATGAAGCAGTCAAGGCCCGAGGTTGTAAAGTCAGCGGCTGTACGGTTCATTTTGCCAATGAGATGTATGACGAGGGACCGATCGTTGTTCAGAAATGTGTGGCTTTAGATGACCTTGATACTCCCGATGATATTGCCGACAAGGTGTTTGCCAGGGAATGCGAGGCTTTTCCCGAGGCCATTAATCTTGTTGATCAAAAGGGTATACATTACTTCTGGAATAAGGACTAAACTGTTAAAACTTTCATCAATCTGCATATTTCACAAAGGTCGTTGCAGCAGGACGCTCGGAGTCTACGCTTCCTGTGAAATATGCGGGTTAAACAAGCCACAGTGCCGCATGCCCTGTGATGCGGCGCAAGGTGACCGTAATGACAACGCAAATCATAATGACAACCCGGGATATCGATCGCAGTCTTGATCGGATAAGTCTTGAAATCCTCGAAAAAAATCACGGTATTGATGAATTGGCAATCGTCGGCATTCATACCGGCGGTGTTTTCCTTGCCGATCGAATTCACCGGAAAATTTCTGCCCATGAGCATGGAGACCTGCCCTTGGGTTCTCTGGATATCACCTTGTATCGGGATGACTGGAGCCTGATTTCGCAAAATCCGATTGTCCGGACCACGGACATCGGTTTTCAGGTGGAAAATCGTCGGGTGGTCCTGGTTGATGATGTAATTTTTACCGGGAGGACCATTCGGGCGGCCATGGACGCAATCATGGATTATGGTCGACCTCTTTCCATTCAGCTTGCCGTCCTCGTTGATCGTGGCGGCAGGGAATTACCCATTGGTCCGGATTATGTTGGACAGTGTGTGAATGCTGCTGTAGATGAGCGGGTGGATGTCCTGCTTGACGAAAAAGACGGGCGGGATGAAGTCGTGCTGCATGGAGCCGGTGCCTGAGATGGCAAGTGGATTCATTGCTCCCCGGCCAAAGGATCTGGCTGTTATCTGTCATCGGGTGCGTGAAAAATCAGAGAGTTATGAACAGTACAATTTCAGCAGCAAATTTAATGAATTCCTGAAGGCTTTTTTTGATCTGGCCCAGGAGTTTGATTCCCTGGAGGATTTTTATCGAATCTGCGTTGCTGTACCGCTGGAAATGACGGATTTGGCAAGCGCCCTGTATCTGCAGAAAAAAGATGAAAAAGTTCTTTGGCTTGCCTGCGACAGCGAGCAGGGAGTGCCGGCAGAGCCGGTTGCCGCCGACCCCTCAATCATCCTCCAGGACTGTCCTTATGAAACCGGAAACAGGTATGTTATTCCGATCTGCAGCAAGCAGCCGGAAGGAGCATCTTTGCTGCCGGAAATAATAAATACCGTTGAGGATCATCAAAGAGAGTTGTGGCCGGGAGATAGAGGATTTTGCGGACAGGGCAGGCTTTTGGGTATGTTCGCCGTGGGCCCCTTGTCCCATCTTTCAGATTCTGACAGGTTTTTCTTTGTCAAGTATGTCAACAGGATAGGTTTTAACCTTGATAATCGGTTGATCGCCCGGCAGAATATTGACCATTTAAAGTTTATCAATTCCCTGGTCATGGATATCGAGCACAATGTTATTGTGCCCAATATGTATTTTCTTCATCTGTTTAATCAGTTGCGGAAAAAAATTATTGAACTGCAGCAATTTGAAGATACGTTGAAAAAAAATACGGCATCTTTTGAGGACGCTTCCTTTCAGGACGCCTGCATAGCTGATTGTGGCCGGATTCGTGATGATCTGCTTCGCTATCATCAGGAACTTGTCAAGCATCATGCCAATATCAGTTTATTTCTGGAAAGTCTTTTCCGGCGTGAGCATTTTGAGAAAGGACATCTGGTGCTTCATCCAAAACGCTGCTTTGTGGAAAAAGAAATTATCCTTCCCCAGCTTGAACATTATGCCGCTCGTATACGGGCTGCCGGTATAACAGTGGAGCGTCCGGAAAATATGCTGGATGAAGAATTCCAGATAATGGTTGATGTTGGTCTGCTTGCCCAGGTGTATGCCAACCTGTTTTCCAATGCCGCCAAATATACCCGGGAAATTCGTTCCCGGGAGGGCGCTCCCCGTAAAGCTATGGCGTATGGTCGGGAGATAGTCCAGGATTTTCCCGAACCCGGTCGTCAGGGCATCAAGTTTAATGTCTTTACCACCGGCCCCCCTTTTTCAACAGAAGAGGGACTTCAACTCTTTGCAGAAGGCATGCGTGGTCAGGGATGTGATCATATACCCGGCACCGGGCATGGACTGTCCTTTATTCGTCATGTGATTGAACTTCATGGCGGAATGGTTGGCTATGAAAGAACCCCGGAAGGGAATAATTTTTATTTTATTCTGCCGCTTCCCCCCTCCGGCCCCCTTGCCCCTTCCTGAAAGGTTGTATCTTTCCGATAATCAGGATGAATTACCTTCTTTTATCCGAAAATC
>CAZURY010000070.1:4842-8405 GCA_964623145.1 uncultured Desulfobulbus sp.
TTTATCCGAAAATCTTCTCGGAGATGGACTTGCCCATGCCGAAGTAAAGGATTTTCATAATTTGTTGTGGCCGGCAAATCTGGTCCAGCCATGCTGGTTTTTATGAATCAAGCACCTCTTATCGTCCACACCGACTGGTCTCGTAGCTGGGGTGGCCAGGAAATTCGCACGCTTACGGAACTGCGCTTCATGAAGCGCCATGGATTTCGGGTCGGCCTGATTGTTCGTCGGGGCGCAGAACTGGCCCGGCGGGCCAGAGCTGAAGATATCCCTGTTTTTTTTATTGATTTTTCGTCAAAGTTCAACGTGAAAGCCTGGCGGGATCTGTATGGGCTGCTCCGACGGCTTAGGCCGGCCGTTATCAATACCCATTCTTCCGAGGATTCCTGGATGGCCGGTTGCCTTGCCAGGCTTTGTCGTGTGCCCCTTGTTATTAGAACCAGACATGTGCTGGCCCCTATATCCAGCTCGCTCAGTTACAATCTTTTTCCACATGTCATTTTTGCCTGCAGTGAGTCCATCGGCAGGCAATTGATTGATCAGGGCGTATCCCGGAAGAAGATAATAGTTCAGTCCACCGGCATTGATGCACAGCGTTTTTGTTTTTCCGAGCAGGACCGGCAGGAAATCCGCAACCGGTATCACCTCACCTCTGGTGATATTCTCGTGGGTAACGTGGCATTTATCCGTCATTATAAAGGGCATGATTTTATTGTTCGCACGGCAGGTCTTTTGCCGGAGTACATCAAATTTATGATTGTCGGCGGTGGTGATGATCTGCCCTTGTTACAAAAAACCATTGCCCGGGCAGGAGTTGCTGACCGATTTATTCTCACCGGCCATCGAGAGGATCCTGAGCGTTTCTTTTCTGCCATGGATATTATTTTCTTTTCCTCCTATGAAGGAGAGGGAATCTCCCAGTCCTTTATCCAGGGCCTGCTGTACGGCTTGCCCTTGCTGAGCTGCAGGACTCCATCTCTTATGGAGCCTCTTGCCATGGTAAAGAATTATCGGATCGTTGACTACGGTGATACAGGCGCCGCAGCCGGGAAGATCCTTGAACTTGTCGATTCTCTGCCGCCGGCTGCAGAGCAGGTTGCGAGGCAGCGGCAGGCCATCACCGAAAAATATGGATTGCAAAAAATGGTCAGAACCATTGTTGAGGTGTATGGCGCCCATGGCATCAATGTCTAAACACAGGATAACTGCACACAAGCTCCGGAATCATCCCATGGAACTGCTTGCTCCGGCCGGCAGCTTCCCGGCTTTTGAGGCGGCGCTTGAACAGGGGGCTGATGCCATCTATGTCGGGGCGCCGGGATTTAATGCCCGGGCTTTGAGCCGTGATTTCACCTATGCCGAAATCGACTCCATGATCAGGCAAGCCCATGGGAAAAGGGTAAAACTCTACATCGCCATGAACAGCCTGGTCAAAGAGGACGAGTTGCCTGCTGCTGTAGAGGCCTTATCCTGTTTCCAGCAGATGGGACCTGATGCCCTTATTCTTCAAGATATAGGTTTGCTCTACCTTGCCCGCACCTGGTTTCCCGATCTTACCCTGCATGCTTCGACCCTGATGTCGGTCCATAACTCTCTTGCAGCCGAAGAGTTGATCCGGCTTGGGTGTGAGCGAGTGGTCCTGGCCCGGGAGCTGACCATTGAAGAGATGGAAGAAATTTATCGAAAGACCGGCGCCGAGATAGAGGTGTTTGTCCATGGCGCCATGTGTTTTTCTTATTCAGGGCTGTGTATGTTTTCCAGCCTGCATGGCGGTAAGTCCAGCCTGCGGGGCCAATGCGTGCAGCCGTGCAGGCGGCATTATTCCTGGATGCAACCCGGTGGGCAGCGACGTGCTGTTCAAAGAAAAGGAGAAGGGCAGTATCTTTTTTCCATGAATGACCTCTGCGCTGTTGATATGTTGCCCGATTTGCAGCAAGCCGGCATTCGTTGCCTTAAGATTGAAGGACGGATGAAAAGCGCCCAATATGTTGCCAATACCGTGGCGGCCTATCGAATGGCCCTGGATAATCTCAATAAATCAGACAAAGAACAGGAGGAGGTTCTGCGAGAGGCACACCGGCTTCTTGATGAAGCCATGGCCAGGAAGCGGTCTACAGGCTATATGCTTGCCCGGCAACCACTGGGAGTAATATCGCCGCAACATTCAGGTAGCAGCGGGCAGTTTCTTGGTCGGGTCAAAGGAATACAAAGAGAATCATCCCGACAGAGAGAAAATCGACTGTTTATAGAGTTGTTGCTGGCAGCCCCGGTTGCCCGGGGAGATCGTTTGCGTCTGCATGATGAAAAAACCGGAGAGCGGACAAGTTTTACCCTGAGATTACTTTTCGCGGGCGGGCGTAGCAGAAAAAATGCCGCAGCGGGTTGGAAAGTAAGGATTGGCCTGAATGGAACGGTGAAAGGTGCAACAAATACTTTTCATGGCAGTCTGTTTAAAGTCGATGTCGGCAGCCGGATTGTTGCCGAGCGATCCGGGCAAAGACGCAGTCAAAAGCTTGCCGGTCGGAAAGTATTACCGGACCAGCAGATGGTCGAACAAATTCTTGATCAGCTCAATTGGAGACAGAGTCGTCCGCAGCAGAAAAAGATGCGCAGGATAAAGGGGCGGAAACAGGGTAGCGACGATGGCGGCAGGCGGACACGGCGACGTGAATTGCCGTGGTGGGTTGCCCTGCGCTCCGTGTCGGACCTGCGCCTGCGCCTGCCGGTGCGGCCTTCGCGAATAGTGTTGCCGCTTTCCCGTGACAATATGCAGAAGATTGGACGGCAGGGGATCAAAATCAAGAAATACAAGTCCAAGATTACATGGCGGCTGCCGCAGATCCTGCCGGGGTCTGAAATTGATTGGTTTAAAAAACAGATCAGAGAACTCGTCACCGCGGGTTACCTTCGCTTTGAACTGGGTCATTTGAGTCAGTATGGGCTGTTTTCTACAGTTGAGAAAGCGAGAGAGCTGGAACTGGCAGGTCATTACAGCTTAAATCTGCTGAATTCGGCGAGTTTGCATGCCATCCATTTTCTGGGTTTTCGCAGCGCCCTTTTTTCGCTGGAGACGGAATCAAATAATTTTGTCGCTGCTCTTGCCCATTTTAAAAATCTTGTCCATTTTAAAAACATACATGGCCGGGGCGGGAAAAAAACAGGGAACCGGCGGCCAAAAATGCTGGTTGGTATGTATGTGTATGGCCGCCCACCTTTGTTTACAGCCCGGCTGGATGGCAACCATTTCCAGTATCAGAATTTTTTTGTCAGTCCAAAAGAAGAACGGTTTACCCTGGAACATCATGAGGGCCTCACCCTGGCCAGGTCACTGAGTCCTTTTTCCCTGTTGCCTTACCGGCGTGAGCTTGCCGATATGGGAGTGGATTATCTACTCCTGGACCTGACCGGCGGACCAATGAAAAGGGAAACATCCGTTGTGAATACGCTTCTTGCCGGTGGGGGAAAAAGAATGCAGGTCCTTTCAGGGAATTTTCATTCCATACTGGTATAAATGGCCTGTGCTTGACAAAGCTGAAGCTGTTGGCTACTACTGAAAGGTTTTC
>CAZURY010000071.1:0-8400 GCA_964623145.1 uncultured Desulfobulbus sp.
AGGGTGATTATATATCAGATATTGCCCGCAAATTGATAGAGGAGCATGGCGAAAGCCTGAAGGTACAGGATGTGTCCTTTTTTAAGCAGGTCGCCCAGGAAGCGATATTTGCCGATATCGACACGACCTTAAAACGCATCGGCATCACCTTTGATTCTTATTTTAACGAGCATACCCTCTATGAAAAGGGCTTGATTGAGGATGTGGTTGGGGAGCTGAAGAGCAAAAAACTCGTATATGAAAAAGATGGCGCCACCTGGTTTAAAACCACGGAATTCGGCCAGGAAAAAGACCGGGTAATCATCAAAAAAACCGGCGAGCCGACCTATCGCCTGCCTGATATCGCCTACCATCGGGAGAAGTTTAAACGGGGCTTTGACTGGATGATTGATATATTCGGCGCCGATCATATTGCAACCGTGCCCGATGTTATGTCAGGAATACGGGCGCTTGGCTATGATGATTCCAGGGTAACGGTAATTCTCCATCAGTTTGTCACCTTGATGCGCGGCGGCAAACAGGTGAAAATGTCGACCCGCAAAGCGACCTTTGTGACGGTTGACGAGTTGGTTGAGGAAGTCGGGGTCGATGCCCTGCGCTTCTATTTCCTGTTGCGTAAACCTGACAGTCAACTGGAATTTGATCTGGATCTGGCAACGAGTCAGAGTCAGGAAAACCCTGTCTATTATGTTCAGTATGCCCATGCCCGTTTATGCTCTATTGCCCGGCAGGCGAAAGAACAGCAAGTCAGCGTCGGATCACTTGAGGATACTGATCTGCTCTTGCTCCGTGAAGAGGAGGAAATCGGCTTACTCAAAGCCATGGCCGATTATCCGGCCATGGTTGCCGGGGCAGCAGGGGATCTGGCGCCGCATCGGGTTATTTTCTTTTTAATGGATCTGGCAGGCAGGTTCCATCGCTATTACAATAAACATAAAGTGCTTGGTGATGATCCCGGCTTAACAACAGCCAGGTTGCAGTTGTGCCGGGCCGTAATGATTGTGTTGCGCAATGGCCTTCATCTGGCCGGTATGACCGCGCCGGAAAAAATGTAAGTTTTGCCTCAATTCAGGTGTTAGGTTGTTTCCTTCTCTGTATTCCTTACTCTGCCATGGCGGTTAGCAAAAAAAAACGAACAAAGAAAAAAAAAGCTCCTCGGCGGTTTCGTTTCCAGCTCAGTCTTGCTGAAGTCGCTGGCATTGCTATTGTTGCTTTTTGTCTGTTTTTGTGGATGTTTTTGCTTGGCATCTGGGCAGGGCAAACCATTTTGCTGCCCTTGGGTGACAGCAGTCGCCTACCAGGGGTACATCGGAGTAAAGTTTCAAAATTGCCTGCCGGCGCCCCCCGGGTAATCCGACCACGGACCAGAAAAAAAGCTGTTGCCCACTAGTTTCCACCCGGCCTGTCCATTTAAAAAGATTTGATATTTTCCCAGGTTAGCATCTTGCTTGACCCACATCTTCTGCCGGAGTAGAATAGATTAGAATATTGTCTGCAGATTGCCATTCCGCCTGTTTTGCAGGTAACCCATCGGGATGAGTTTGGGGTATAAAATCCGGGCTGGGCTCAATGCCCGCAACCCAATAAATCCTACAATGTTCATTTTCTTGTTTTTTATGACAGGAAATGAAGAGTAAGGCTAAATTGAGCAGGCTTGCGGTACTCCGGACGGGGTGAAACGCTCAATTTAGGTGAAAAAGAGAAAAGACATTTTCTCAGATAATTATCAGAAAATTGTGAAGATCCAAG
Source organism: uncultured Desulfobulbus sp. (assembly GCA_964623145.1). Classification (GTDB taxonomy): domain Bacteria; phylum Desulfobacterota; class Desulfobulbia; order Desulfobulbales; family Desulfobulbaceae; genus DRLX01. The sequence continues at coordinate 1,750 of CAZURY010000071.1, forward strand.
ACAACCTGAAAAATGGACAGGTTCGCCCTGCCCACATGGGCGATGTCCGTCCTATTCATACGCTGTTGCAGGGCTATGCAGAGCAAGGCCTGCTTCTTCCCCGTTCCATCAGCTCTTTGTATGATCAGTTACGTGATTTTATTGTCTATGACCGGAATGGTATCCAGGGAGTATGCTCTTTGCATATAAGCTGGGATAACCTGGCCGAGATTCGATCCCTGGCTGTTGCCGGGGAGATGCAGGGGCAGGGGATCGGCGCTCTGCTTGTCCGCTCCTGTCTGGATGAGGCGGACAGTCTTGAGATAGAAAACGTTTTTGTTTTAACCTATCAGGCGGATTTTTTTAGAAAACTCGGTTTTGTTGATAAGGATAAAAAGGAGTTGCCCCATAAGATCTGGAGTGACTGCCTCCACTGTCCTAAATTTCCCGATTGCGATGAAGAGTCACTCATTTGGACTTCTCCTGAAAAGGAAAATTCTTTATAACTGTTTGAAAAATCAGGGCTATCCCCTGTTGCTGGAGAGAGTACGATGATAGGAAAGGTTTTGACCAAGGTTTTTGGCAGTAAGAATGATCGAACGGTAAAGCAGATGCGGCAGATTGTTGCCCGTATTAATGATCTCGAGTCAACAGTCGCGCCGCTCAGTGACGAGGAACTTGCCGCCAAAACAACGGAATTTCGTGAGCGAATCTCACAGGGCGAGTCTCTTGACGCCCTCTTACCGGAGGCCTTTGCCGTTGTACGGGAGGCGGCAAAACGGGTACTTGGCGAACGTCATTACGATGTACAGCTTATCGGTGGCATTGTGCTGCATCAGGGTATGATTGCGGAAATGAAAACCGGTGAGGGTAAAACGCTCATGTCCACGGCCCCGGTATATCTGAACGCCCTGTCCGGCAAGGGAGTGCACGTGGTCACTGTTAATGATTACCTGGCCAGCCGTGATATGGAATGGATGGGGCAGGTGTACCGATTCCTGGGGCTGACCACCGGGTCCATTGTTCATGATATGGATGATGATGCCCGTCGAGAGGCGTATGGCGCTGATGTTACCTATGGAACAAATAATGAGTTCGGTTTCGATTATCTGCGCGACAACATGAAGTTTGACCTGGCTGATTTTTGTCAGCGTGGTTTCAATTATGCCATTGTCGATGAGGTCGACTCCATCCTCATTGATGAAGCCAGGACACCGCTTATCATCTCGGGTCCGGCCGAAATGTCCACGGATATGTATATCAAGGTGGACAGGATTATGAAGCATTTCAAAGAGGATGAGCATTACACCAAGGAGGAAAAAGACAGGCAGGCCATGCTCACCGACGAAGGGGTAATGCTTGCCGAAGAACTGCTGAAGGTGGATAATCTTTATGATCCCTCCAATATCAACTTCCTTCATCATGTGAACCAGGCCCTCAAAGCCCATGTCCTTTTTCAACGGGATGTCGATTATATCGTGAAAAATGGTCAGGTGGTCATTGTTGACGAGTTTACCGGCCGGACCATGGAGGGGCGTCGCTATTCCGATGGTTTGCATCAAGCGCTGGAAGCCAAGGAAGGGGTTAAGATTGAAAAGGAGAACCAGACCCTGGCCTCGATCACCTTTCAGAATTATTTCCGGATGTATGACAAGCTTGCCGGTATGACCGGAACAGCCGATACTGAAGCGCCCGAGTTTAAAAAGATTTACAATCTTGATGTTGTCGTGATCCCTACGCACCGGGAAATGATTCGTATCGATTATCCTGATGTCATTTATAAGAATGAAAAGGCAAAATATCGAAATATCGTCCGGGAAATTAAGGAGCTGCACGCCAAGGGGCAACCCATTTTAGTCGGCACGATTTCCATTGATGTCTCGGAGAAAATCTCCAAAATGCTGACAAAGGAAAAAATTCCGCACGAAGTTCTCAATGCCAAGCAACACGAACGTGAGGCCGAGATTGTTGCTGATGCCGGGCAAAAAGGCAAGGTCACCATCGCCACCAACATGGCCGGCCGGGGAACGGATATCAAGCTCGGCGAAGGGGTGCGCGAGGTTGGCGGACTGCATATCCTGGGCACCAGCAGACACGAGAGCCGTCGTATCGATAACCAGCTCCGTGGACGATCCGGGCGGCAGGGCGATCCGGGTTCCTCCAGGTTTTTTCTTTCCCTTGAAGATGATCTCCTGCGTATTTTCGGTTCAGGTCGTTTGTCGGGAATTATGGATAAGCTCGGTATGGAAGAGGATGAACCCATCGAGCATTCCATGATCTCCAAGGCCATAGAAAATGCGCAGCGTAAAGTGGAAGGGCATAACTTTGATATTCGTAAACACCTGCTTGAATATGATGACGTCATGAACAAGCAGCGTGAGGTTATCTATTCCCAGCGGCGTGAGGTATTGCAGGGTGAAAACATCAAACCGATCATTGATGATATGATCGCCGACCTGGTTGAGGAGGTTGCCCGGGGGGTTGCAGATGACAAGACCCCATCTGAGGATTGGGACTGGGAGTGGTTCAATAACCGGGTTTCAGAGTTGTTTAATATTGATCTTGCCTGGAATAAAACCGAACGCACTGATCTTGATAGAAGTACGTTGCTTGAAAAACTTGAAGCGGAAGTTGAGGCAAAATACAAAAGGCAGGAGAAACAAAACGGCATTGAACAGATGCGCCACCTGGAACGGATGATCCTGCTCCAGATGGTGGATACTCTCTGGAAAGAGCACCTTCTTAACATGGATCACTTAAAAGAGGGGATAGGGCTGCGTGGTTATGGCCAGAAAAACCCCCTTGATGAGTATAAGAAGGAAGGCTTTGATCTGTTCATGAACATGATTGAATCGGTCAAACAGCAGACTGTCGGCACCCTGCTGAGAATTCAACTGGTGCATGATGATGAACTCGAACGACTCGAAGAGGAGCGGCGCAAGGAGAAAGAACGAGAACTGGAAATGGCCAGACGCGCATCAGGAGACAGTAACAGTGAAACTGCCCGAAAACCTGTCAAACGCAGCCAGGAAAAAGTCGGTCGCAATGCTCCATGTCCCTGTGGATCCGGTAAGAAATATAAAAAATGTTGTGGGAAAATTAGCTGACTGCCGCGTTAGATGAAGAAAAAGGGAAGGTCAACTGGTCTGTTCGTTTTTTTCTTCTTGTGTATTATTTTTTTTCTGCAGACGTCTGTGTTAAGCGCCATGGTCACCGGGCCGGCAATGGTGTCTGTGGCAGGAGAGAATGACGCCGCCTCTAGCGATATAGAGAAAAAACCTGCCCCTCCGACCCTTGTTGATATAAATTCACATATAAATCAGTTGCCCAAGCGCCTTGTTGATTTGCAGCAACTGTTTGGTGAAGTGGTTGATGTCGATGCTCTCCATCGGCAACTACCTGCACTGGAAAAAGAGATAGCCGATTTTTCCTGGCAGATTAACCGGGAAAAAACTAATCCCTCCTTGGACTACAGCCAATTGGCAAACATTGCCGCCGGGCTTGATATTACAAGTCGCAGGCTGCAGAAACTGCAGGCCCGTGTTGACAAGTCTCTTGAGTCTCTGAGCGCTGAGCAGAAATCCTGGCAGGAAGAGAAAGCGCTTCTTGAGCAATGGCGTAAGCAGGAAAAGAGAAATAAGAGCGACCCGCTGATTCTAGTCAGAAAAGGGGATCTGTTTACCACTGTGGACGGAGCCCTCAATCAGCTGCAAACCCGCCTGCGCACATTGGTTGAACAGAGTAGAAAACTTGCTTCTCTGGATGTTCAACTCTACAAGCTGAATATAGAACTTCGCAGGCTCATAGATGACGCCCGCGGAATTCATTTTGAACAGACTGCGCCGTCTGTTTTTTCCGCGCGTTTTTACAGGCAGATACGAGCAGATCAGGTCTCGTCGATTCCAGGCAAGATCAAAAAGCTGGCACAGGTATATGGCAGTTTTGCCCGAGCCAATGTCTGGATGCTTTTTTTCAGTTCTATCCTCATTATTGTTCTTGCCGTGGGCATCTCCATCAGTGGCCGGTTGGTGGAGCATTCAAACCGCTGGTTTTCTTTCAGCCGTCGACCGGTTGCCACCGCTCTTTTTGTTTTCCTCTCCCTCTTTCTCCTTGCAACAACAGTCTTTTCCACGCATCATCTGACAACATATGTTGAAGGGTTGCTGTCCATTGTAACCATTGCCATGATAATACGCCTTTCAGGTATCCTGGTAGACAGCTGGCTGCGGCGCTATCTGCTTCTCCCCATGGCTTTTGTTCTTATTCTCTCTCATCTGCTGAAACTTTTGCATGTCTCGGCTGCCCTGGTCCACCTGCACATATTTATAATAAGCTTTTTCGGCATAGTCTGGTATCTCAATATTGTTTTTCGCTACTGTGGCAAGCTTGCCGGTCTTAATCTTCTACTCCTGCATCTTGCAGGTTTTTTCAGCCTTGCCGTTGTCGTGGCTGAAAGCATGGGGTATAGCAGCATCGCCATCTACCTGTTCAGCTCTTTTTTGTACAGTGTGATCGCTGCTCTGGATTTATGGTTTTTATTTCTCTTTACCCAGGGGCTGCTTGAGCTGATTTTTTACAGGGTACCTCTGCGGATTTTGAAAAAAAATGCCGGTGTCCTGGCCAGGCAATGCGTACCCGCTTTATCCTTGTTTTTTCTTGTTCTGTTTTTCCTTATTTCTCTGGTCAACTGGCAGATCTATCCAACGATTTATGATGCAGCCTCAAGTCTTGGCAATATAAAATTCTCCATAGGTGGATTTGAGATAACCCCAGGCTACATTTTAGCCGTGTTACTGGTTGTTTATGGATCCATCTTCCTGTCAAAAATGCTGCAGGCCTTACTCCTCCAGGAAGTTCTACCGCGTTATGGCGCTGAAATCGGCGTTCAGCTCTCCATCACCCGACTTGTGCATTATGCGGTACTTGTGGTCGGATTTCTTGTCCTGCTTCGAGTGCTGGGGGTTCAGCTGAATAAACTCGCTATTCTTGGCGGAGCTTTGGGTGTCGGTATCGGTTTCGGTCTGCAGGCGATTGTCAATAACTTTGCCAGCGGTCTGATTCTGCTCTTTGAGCGTCCTCTCAAGGTCGGTGATATGATTCAGATTGGAAATGATATGGGCGAGGTGAAAAAACTTGGCCTGCGGGCAACCGTGGTACGCACTTTCGACAATGCTGATATTGTTATTCCAAATTCCGATCTCATCACCGGCCAGGTTACCAACTGGACATTGGCCAACAGGCATATCCGGGTTAAAATCCCTGTGGGAGTCGCTTATGGCACCGATATAGCAAAGGTTCTTGATATCCTGCAGGGGTGTGCGGAGAATAACCCCATGGTCTTGAACCAGCCAAAGGCAAGGGCGTTATTTTTGGCTTTCGGAGCCAGTTCCCTGGATTTTGAGCTGCGGGTCTGGATTGGTGAATTTTCTGACCGTCGGCTGGTCTTGAGTGAGCTTAATCAGGATATTGAGTCGGAATTTTCAAGTGCGGGCATAGAGATCCCCTTTCCCCAGACCGATGTCCACTTTCGTTCACTTGACGAGGAGGTCGTGCAGAAAATACGACCTCCTCTGTCCGGCGGTGCATGATTGTAGAAAGTGTTGATTATCCTCTGAGCACCTTTGGTTGGAAAAGATGTGTTTCCATGTGCTTGATTTCGTCAATACCGGAAATAACTATTTCCGGATCGGTTGCCAGCTCTTTTCGCGGCAGTTTATCGGGATACTCCACGTTGCTGAGGATATGTTTGATACAGTTGATGCGGGCCAGTTTTTTCACATCCGAACGGATGATGGTCCAGGGCGTAAGAGTTCGATTGGATTCGTTGAGCATCTGAAATTTTTTAACGCTGTATTTATCCCAGTATTTCTGAGCCAGGTTGTCCACCGGTGAGAGTTTATACTGTTTTAACGGATCAGTTTTTCTTGCCTCAAATCTTCTTGACTGTTCATCTTTGGAAACGGAAAAATAAAATTTGAACAGTTTAATGCCGTCTTTGATCAGCATTTCTTCAAACAGGGGCACGTCCTTTAAAAAGCGTTTATGCTGCTCATCAGTGCAGAATCCCATCACCGGCTCAACCATGGCCCGGTTGTACCAGGAACGATCAAAGAGAACCAGTTCGCCTGCTGCAGGCAAATGGGGAACATAGCGTTGAAAATACCACTGGGTAACCTCTTTGTCATTGGGGGCAGCCAGGGCAACCACCTTAGTATTGCGTGGATTAAGAAAGGCGGTGATTCGTTTGATGGTCCCGCCCTTGCCAGCGGCATCACGACCTTCAAAAATGGCCAGGATGCGCATGCCGTTGGCCTTCATATGCTTCTGCAGTTTCATCAGTTCGATCTGCAGTTTTTTCAGCTCCTGCTCATATTCAAGATGGGCAATCTTTACCCAGACCGGACAACGGTTTTTACTTTCTTTTTTATCCTTGTTTTTCAACGCTGTCCCTTCCAGGAGCTTTACCTTGACCGGGCAGGCTTTTACGGTTTTTTTCTTTGTTTTTTGCTTAGCGGCCTTTTTTTTGTAATCTGCCATGACGGTTCCTTGTTGCAAGAGGTTGCGGGGGCCTTGGTTGACAGCGCCCGGAAAAGATGAAAAGGATCAATTTTTATTACAAATAAAATCAGTAGGATCCGGTTAGAAAATTGCTTATATGCTCGATTCTATCGG
>CAZURY010000072.1:0-8236 GCA_964623145.1 uncultured Desulfobulbus sp.
GAATAGCCGGAAAAACCAGCATATTAAAATGGCAGAGAAAATGCCCGTAACAGGTTACCGATAAAACGACAAGATCCGTACTGCTCAGATTTTTTTGTGGTTGTCCCATATACAATACCTTCTATTTCGGACCCGGCAGGTCGTATGTGTCGGAGATAGTGATCGGGCAAAGTATCGGGGCGGAATCAATCGATGTGGGCAGTTGTGTAACGATCATAGAGTTACTGTGGTTATGAACGGTCATGCTCATGCTTTAACATCTTTTTTTCCTTTTCCTTTTTTGCTTCCTGTTGGGCAATGCGTTTATATGCTACATAATATTTATAAATATTACTGACATAATGCACGGTTTCTCTGCCGATTTTTCTGGCGGCGATCACTTCCACGTTATTAAACCAGACATTGGGATTCAACCCTTTTTGTTGTGCCTCCCTGCGCAGCTGGGCGATGCGTGCCGGCCCTGCATTATAGGCTGCAATGGTGAAGAGATCACTATTCAGCTCGTCAATTGAACCCTCGGAGAAATATCTGCTTTTCATAAAACGCAGATATTTACTTCCTGCGTGGATATTATTTTCTATCTTATCGATATGATGAATTTCTATATTTTTGTCAGCAGCGGTTTTTGGCAGCACCTGCATGATACCAATAGCGCCGGCTTTGCTTCTTTTTTTCTGGTCAAGCCCTGATTCCTGGTAGGCCAGGGCTGTAAGCAGGAGATAGGGAAAATTATATTTACGACCGTACTTTTTAAACAAACCGACTGTATGTTCAAATTTTTTCCGTTCACCGGCACTGAGGTTATTTCGTACATAATCGGTATTTTTTAAATACCGGTTATAAAGAATATTGCCGCTCAAGGTTCCCTTTTTATTTTTTTGCACAAAAGCATTGATTATCTCCCTGAGTTTCGGAGATGACTTCCGGACGGCCCAGGCAATATTACCGCCTGTTCGCAGTTTAACGTTTGGATGCAGTTGTATGTTAGGAAATATTTTGGTCCAAAACTCGCCTTTCGGGCGATCAATAACTATCATCGGCATCAATCCGGCGTTGACCATTTCCAGAAGATCCTCGTCCTCCAGATATTCATCGACCAGCTCAATGCGAACAGGTTTTTTCCCCTGGTTATGCAGAGACCTGTTAAGACGTTGCAGCGATTGATAATAACTTGAATTCTTGCGAACAAATACCTGCCGACCGGTAAGATCCAATAGACTATCAAGATCGGGCCCTGGTTTATGGGTGACGATAATTTCATCAATGCCCGAAATAAGGGGAATCGAAAAATCAACACGCTTGCTGCGTGCCGGAGTAACAGTCAGATTGCCTGCGGCAATATCTCCATAGCCGGAGATAAGATCAGCCAGAAGATTTTTTCGAGAAGTGGGGATTGGTATGATTTTTATCGGCAGGGCTTTATTTTTCTGTCGTTGATTGATAAATTTTTCAAAATGCATCAATGCTTCATAGGTCAAACCGCGCTTTTGTCCCTGATCAACGAAAAAAAAGGTTTTGCTTGGTGGAACAAGAACCCTGATCAGCCTGCGTTTCACCATTGCCGGATAATCGCCCATCATTTTTTGGTGGATAAAGGCCTCCATTCCATCTCCATCGGCTTGATCTCCGGCGGCATGGGCCTGGCATAAACACAAAGAAAAAATAACCAAAAAGAGAGACAACAAAAAAAATGCAGGGAACAGGACAAAGTGGGCATTATGTTGTTTGAGCATGGCGTCCTCCATATCAGGCAATGGTTTACAGCAGGATTGAAACATCATAATCCATAAATTCCCGGGAAAAGAACGATAGAGCCAAGCACAGCCATCTGGATACAGATAAACGGGATAACCCCTTTATAAATATCAACCGTACTCACCTCCGGAGGGCAGACACCTTTTAAGTAAAACAGGGAAAATCCAAAAGGTGGAGTAAGAAAAGAAGTCTGCAGGTTCATGGCTATAAGGATCGCAAACCACATGGGATTAATACCGATATTATCAGCAATGGGTAAAAGGATTGGAACAACAATATAGGAAATCTCGATAAAATCGATAAAAAACCCAAGCAGCATAATGGACAGCATGGAGAGTACAAGAAAACCCCATTTTTCACCAGGCAAGGCCAACATAAACTGTTCCACCAGTCCATCTGCTCCAGTGTAGACAAAGACCATGGAAAAGGCCGTAGCGCCAATCAGAATAGCAAAGACCATGGCGGTAATTTTGACGGTCTCCAGTGCCGATTCCCTGACAAGTTTCAGGTTAAGCTTTTTATACAAGGCTGCCAGGATCAGGGAACCAAGCGCGCCAACAGATGCGGATTCGGTTGGTGTGGCAACGCCGGCAAAGATTGAGCCCAGAACCATGACGATCAGGGAGAGGGTAGGAATTATGGCAAGCATCGCCTTTTTGATGACAACCGATTTCTTTTCGTCACCGACTTCTATTGCCGGAGCAAGTTCCGGTTTGATAAAAGAAATAATCAGAATATAGAGAACGTAACAACCAACCAGGACTAATCCCGGTGCAAGCGCTGCCTGAAAAAGGTCCCCCACCGGCAGTTGAAATACATCTCCCAAAATGATCAGGACAATGGAAGGTGGAATAATCTGGCCCAAGGTACCGGAAGCGCAAATCGTACCCGTGGCAAGCTTTTTTGAATAACCGTATTTAAGCATGACTGGCAGGGAAATAACGCCCATGGCAACTACCGAGGCCCCGACAACACCTGTCGATGCAGCCAGCAGGGTACCAACGAGTACGGTGGAAATGGCCACGCCACCACGAATCTTACCAAATAATATTCCCATTGATTCCAGTAATCGCTCCGCAAGTTCTGATTTCTGCAGAACAATTCCCATGAGAATAAAAAGAGGAATGGCCATGAGAATGGTATTTGTCATGATGGCATAAATACGAAAGGGCATCATGGAAAACATGAGGAAAAATTCTTCGGCCACTCCGGATAATGTAGGATCCGGAAGCATCTGTACAAAAGCGGCGATTGCACCGAAAAACATGGCAACGGCCCCAAAGGTAAAGGCAACAGGATACCCGACAACCAGCAGCACTAAAGCCGCAAAAAACATGATCAGGCCTATCATTTTGCCTCCCTGTACAATCTGATATTTTGCAGGATATAGCCGACCGCGCTAAAAAGAAGAAAGCCAAAGGCAACAGGGATCATACCCTTTATCAGCCAACGATAATGTAAGCCTCCCGGGTCTTCTGAAATCTCACAGATTTCCCAGGAATCTTTAACAAACTCAAAGGAACCAAAAAAAATCAACAGAGCAACCGGCATGAGAAAAAACAAGGTGCCAAATATATTAATGACAGCCTTTTTTCTAACACTTAGGGTGTCATAGAGGAAATCCACTCGTACGTGTCCTTCGTCTTTTAATGCTACAGAAATACCAAGCAGGATAACCACAGCAAACAGATGCCATTCAAGTTCCTGCATGCCAACGGAACTGTTGTGAAATGCATAACGCATCATGACGTCAAAGGACACATTGAGAACCATTAATATAAGGAAAAAACAGGTCAAATGCCCGACGAGATCTACAACCCGCGCGATGGCTTTTTCAAGAGTATTCAACATTGGGTCACATCCCTAAAAAGAAGAAAAAATTGCAGGTTTCAAAAATTAAAGTAACTCCTCACAGGGCAAATAACTATGCGTTTTCAATACCTCAAACCTGTAACTGCTTACAGCCGCGTCATATTTGCGCAAGCGCGTCTGTTCGCAGGTAAGCGAGCGCAGCGAGACTCCGATAGTCCGTTATGCGGGCAGGCGCGATCGTGCAGATAAGCGTAGCGCAGCGGAGACTTCGAAGATGGCGTGGCTGTGAGTAGTTACAAATTAAAGCGGTAGACTGTAAACAAAAGCGCGCCCAGCGTCCAGGATATATTCCACACTACCGTCAATGTATATTGACCAGAGATTATTTGATAGTGACAACATAAAAATACGAAAAAAGCCCTGTCAAAAAAAAAATTTTGACAGGGCAATAGCTGTTTCAGTAATATCCAGTTTAATTCTTTAATTCTTCACAGGTCTTAATATAATTATATTCTGATATGATAGTCCAATCGCGAGCCTTCTTCATAAAGGCACGTTGAGAATCAAGAATTTTCTTAAACTGCGGATTTTTAGCCGCATAGCCATTGAGCAGATCATCAGTAGCCTTTTTCATGGCCTTTAACACTGGTTGAGGAAATGTTTTAACCTTAATATTTGGATAGTCGGTTTTCATTTTCGCCCACGCGTTAGCAGAAGCAGCGAAGTTCTCTGAGAACATATCGGCTGCAGTCGCCTGCATGGCTACCTTCAGCATTTCCTGATACTCGGGCGGGAGTTTAGCAAAGGCACGTTTGTTAATAAGAAATTGCATCTCAGATGCAGGTTCATGCCAACCGGTATAGTAATATGGCGCAATTTTATGAAAACCCATCTTTATATCCATGCCGGGGCCAACCCATTCAAGAGCATCGATGGTTCCACGATCAAGTGAAGTATACAACTCGCCAGGCGGGATATTGGTTACATTGACACCAAGTTTAGCAAAAACTTCACCGGCAAGCCCGGGAATACGCATCTTCAGTCCTTTAAGGTCATCAAGCGATTTTATTTCTTTTCTAAACCAGCCCCCCATCTGTACACCGGTGTTGCCTCCGGGAAAGCTGAGCACCTTAAACTTGTCATAGGCCTTTTCCATGAGCTTCATGCCATCATCATAATAAAACCAGGCATACTGTTCCTCAGCGTTCATACCAAAGGGAACAGTCGTAAAAAAGACCATGCTGATATCCTTGCCTTTCCAGTAATAGGAAGCACTGTGACCCATCTGATACTGCCCGCCCCTTACCATATCCAGAATGCCGAGCGGGGCTTTATGTTTTTCCTTACCCTCAACCTTGATTATAAATTTTCCACCACTCATCTTTTCTACCATTTGGGCAAGTTTGATGGGAGGTGATGCAAGCGGAGTCAGGGTAGACGGCCAGGTCATGGCCAGTTTCCATTTAATGGTTTTAGCCGCCATCGCAGGCATGGCTGTAAAGACAACCATCAACAGAGCAACAAGTAGTTTTGAGGTGGGTTTCATGCTTTTCCTCCTGTAGAAGTTTATAACGATCGAAGTTTATGACGTTCGAACGCTCACTCATGATCCTCAACGCACCCTCACGGTCCGTTGATCAGCCGTTTCGCGACGATCTTGGTGAAATGTCCGGGTTAGGCATTGTATGGAAAACCTGTATGGGGCATGGTCGGATCATTTTTTCACCACAAAATTCTCGCCGGCACCGGGAGATGAAACATTCACTGTTTCCAGTTAAATGGGGTATCGGCGAGCATTGCTTAATACGTCTGTCTCTTTTTGCAAGTCACTTTTTTGATCTTCAGCATTTTTTCTTCATAAAAAATTCTTCGGCCATATCAACCTGATCCTTTGACCCGATTATCAACGGAACTCTCTGATGCAGATCCACTGGGTTAATCTCAAGTATCCGGCGACCATCATCGGTAATAGCTCGACCACCGGCCTGCTCAACGACCATTGCCAGGGGAGAGGCTTCGTACAAAAGACGCAATTTTCCTTCCGGTTTATCCGTACTTTTTTTATCTCGTACATACAGAAAAATACCGCCTTTAATCAAATTTCGATGAAAATCAGCGACGAGCGAACCAATATAGCGCAGGCTGAGCGGACGACCGGTCTTGCTGTCTATTTCCTTCAAATAATCGATGTATTGACGGGTCGAGTCATGCCAATAATTTGTGTACGACTCATTAACGCTGTAATATTGAGAGGTCCGGGGAATTCTAATATCAGGATGCGAGAGAAAAAATTCACCGACACTGGGGTCCAGGGTGAAACCATGCACTCCATCACCTGTGGTATACACCATCATAGTAGAAGATCCATAAATAATATAGCCGGCCGCAACCTGCTTGCTGCCAGGTTGTAAAAGATCTTCTTCCGTGCCCTGTTTTCCCGGGCTGATTCGGTGATGAATTGAAAAAATGGTTCCTATACTGACATTGACATCAATATTGGAAGAACCATCCAACGGATCAAAGGCAACGGTATACTTCCCCTCATAACCGTCCAGGACGGGTATGATCCCATCCTCCTCTTCCGAGGCCATTACGCAAATATAGCCACATTGCTCCATGCGCCGTTTAATAGTCTTGTTGGCAAACACGTCGAGTTTCTGAACTTCTTCTCCTTGAATATTGGTTTTTCCTGACTGGCCGAGGACATCTGCAAGTCCGGCCATATTAACTTCGGCGCTGATTATTTTTCCGGCAACAATGAGTTCATTGAGCAGGCCGGTCAATTCACCGGTGGCCTCGGGATGCAGCATTTGACTATCCATGATCTGTCTACTGACTGTAATTCCCTTTCTCTTTGCCATTTGCATCTTCCTCATTTGTGATGTTTCGATCAAGGCTGTTTATCCATAATCACGACAGGCGGAGTACTATCCTTACGGGAGTCGAGGTTTTCCTAACAGCGAAGTGGTGTTATCGTCTGGTCCAACCATGCTAACTTATTCTTTGTCCAACGGCATCCATTGACGAATGAGTTTTACCATGGTCCTGACACCGATACCGGACGGTCCTTTGGGGACATAGGACTTTTCAGTGAAATCCCAGGCCGTGCCGGCAATATCACAGTGCGCCCAAGGGGTATCGCCTACAAACTCCTGCAGATAGGCGGCAGCGGTGATGGTGCCGCCGGGACGACCACCGACATTTTTCAAATCGGCAACTCTGGATTTTAGTTGCTTCGTATATTCAGGCCCAAGAGGTAAACGCCAGAACGGCTCTCCGGCTTGCTCCCCTGCCCTGCAGATTCTTCCTGCCAGGGCATCGTTATTACTGAGCAGACCGGTTCTATGATGGCCAAGCCCAATAATAACAGCCCCTGTCAGGGTCGCAACATCGATAACCGCATCCGGGGCATAGGTTTTAATACCCCAGGCAATCGCATCGGCAAGTATAAGGCGTCCTTCTGCATCGGTGTTGACCACTTCTGTTGTTTTCCCTCCAAAATGTGTGATAATGTCGCCAGGTTTCAGGGCCGCTCTCCCGGACATATTGTCTGTGGCAGGCACCAGGGCTATGATATTGACATCGGCAGGCTGTTCTTTGCCGACTACTTCCATGGTGGAAATAACCGCTGCTCCGCCGCACATATCATATTTCATATCTTCCATGCCAGCCGACGGCTTGAGACTAATCCCGCCGGAATCAAAGGTCAGGCCTTTTCCGACCAACATAAGGGTAGGATTATTTTTCCCTGTTTTGTATTCCAAAATCACGAGTTTAGGAGGATCAGCAGATCCTTGATTGACGGCGAGAATACCACCCATTCCCATTTTCTTCATCGCCGGTTTCTCGATTATCCGACATCTGAGCGGGTAATCTGCTGCAAGTCGTTTAGCATAATCGGCAAATTGTGCAGGCGTCCAGATATTGCCTGGTTCGTTGGCCATATTCCGAGCCATACAGGTAGCAAGAGCGGCATTTTTTCCTAAATTCCGGCCCTGGCGCATTGCCTTTGTTGAACCAGAGCCGGCAAGCATAAATGTGCGAACAGGTACGGGTGCATCTTCTTCCGTGTTCTTTTTATATTTATCAAAACTATAATTTCCGAGTAAAAGTCCTTCACATAAGGACTCGGTTATATCCTTCATTGCCGTCCCTGAAATATCAGGTACAACAACCAGCACCTTTTGCGCCTTGCATGCTTTTGCCCTGTTCGCTATTGTTCCACCCAAAAGCCGCAGCTGTTCTCGAATCTCATCGTGTGTTTTTCCAGGCAATCCAAATCCTGCAACTGCAATCCTTGCACAGGCAAAATGGCGGATTTTCCCAGAGCGGATAAGCGGTGGGTATATGAGGATAAAGTCATCCTTCCTGCCATTGAAGTCACCGGCTTTCCAGGCCGGTTGGATAATTTTTTTTATCCGTTCATCACAAAACGGCATCTTTTTTTTGCGTTGAATCGCACAAAAGACCAACAGATCCCCGGCAAATTTTTCAATCTTTTCTTCGGTTACATGCACAGACATCCTGTTTTTCATATATATCTCCTCTTCCGGGCCTATTACAAAAACATCCCGTTCTTTTCGTAAACGTTTCACTTACCCTGCTATAATTCCACTCAAATTGAGCGTTTCACAGTCTTTCTTCACCCATCATATACTAATTCCGGTAC
>CAZURY010000073.1:0-8187 GCA_964623145.1 uncultured Desulfobulbus sp.
CAAGTTTCCCGGTGCAATTAACCCGGTATGGTATCAATTGTGTAGAGATATCGTTTAATCTTATGGGTTGCCGTCTTGATAAAAGGCTCACGCCGTTCCAGAATCCTTGAAAGCCTGGAAGCGGACGACAGTTTCTTGTTGATTTCCTTTCTTATCTGCTCCAGCTGTGAGGTGATATACGTATGTCGCTGCTCCCTGGACTGTCCGAGAGTAACCGCGTCGATGAAATCATAGTCGGGGTAGACCCAGGCTTCAAGTTTTCCCCTGTTTTCCAGCACCAATGACTCCACAAGCTGCGGATACCGGTTCAATTTATGCTCAATGCTCTCCGGATAGATATTTTCCCCATTGGCAAGGACGATAACCGACTTGGACCGTCCTTTAATATGCAGGTTCCCCAATTCGTCGATCAAGCCCAGATCACCTGTTTTCAGCCATCCGTCTTCCGTAAACGTCTCGACCGTGGCCTCCGGGTCATTCCAATACCCCAACATGACACCCGCGCCCTGCACCTGGATTTCTCCAACACCGCTCTTTTCATCCGGACCGTCAATTCTCACTTGGACACCGGGCATGGGTTTACCGGTCGAACACAGGGCAATGGAAGCATCACCATAGGGACCGCCCGCCACAAGCGGTGAAGTCTCCGTCATTCCATAACCGATCAGATACGGAAAACCTGCCATTCGCAGAAAAGCCTCAATTTCCGGATTCAACGCCGCTCCCCCGATTCCCATAACCATCAACCGTCCGCCAAAAAAGGCCTCCAGTTTTTTTCCTATTTGCCGGTAAACGAGTCTCCTGCCGAGTGCGCAGCGACACAGCATCGAAAGAAATCCACTCTTCTCAATTGCGGGCAGAACCCGCTTCTTATATATTTTTTCCATTATAAGTGGAACAATCAACATGCCATGTGGTCGTTCTTCAGCACATATTTTCCGCAAAACAGCCGGGGTCGGTGTTTTTCCCGCATACACTATCCGGCATCCCTTAAGCAGGGGCATGAGAAATCCGACGGTAAACTCATAGGTATGGGCAATCGGAAGTACCGATAAAAATACAGTTCCAGGCTTGAGTGCAATGATATCGCCTGCGGCCCCGGCATTGGAGCAGAGATTGGCATGACTGAGCATAACGGCCTTGGAAAAGCCGGAAGTACCTGATGTATAAAGTATACTGGCCAGGTCATCGCTCCCGACTTCAGGAAAATGCAATACCGGATCAATCGGTTCATCTGTAAAACGAACACGGGCCCCCTCAAGATAATCGGAGAAGGACTGCACCTGCAGTACCACTGTATCTTCCCCATAATCATCCAGAGCAATAACCGTGGACAGTTCTTTTTTTATATCATAAATTTTTTCTATCTGACGCTGGGTAAGAAAAATAACGTCACATTCCATCTCCGTCAGAATATGATGAACATCAGCTTCAGGAAGATCGGGCAGCACGGGGACAGCCACCGCTCCCAGGCGAACGATGGCCAGATAAGCAGTTACCCAGTTATGTGAATTTTCACCCAATAAAGCGACCCGATCACCTTTGGTGACGCCACCGGCCTGCAGAAAAGCTGCAACCAATACAATACGCTCATGAAACTCGCTATAGGTCAGCGATGCCTCAAGGGCCATACCAACGGCAGGCCGGTTTCCATATTTACGGCAACTTTCATCAACAAGCTGGTTGAGCGTTGTAACGCTTTTTTGAATAGCCGGCAAATGCGGGTCGGTCATGGGACTTTTTTTCTTTGTTTCATAAATTCTCAACAGAGAAAGCAGCGGTTGCTCACCAACAAAAATCCATTTGTGAAATTATACCGATTAGGCGAGCAAAGTCAAAGGCAAATATACTTGAAAACCATTCAACCCCATACTGTAATCCAACAATTTCACGTATCTTTTTTTGAAAAACATCCTTAAGAAAATGCAAAATCCTTGACAAAAGGCAGAAACACAATTTACAAAGGTACTATAAGGTAGTGTCTGGCCTTGCGTGATGATTTTATGGTTGAACTTATGAATTGCAAAAAAATACTTTTGCCATGCCGTTACGTTAGCGTGGTGACGAGTATTCGAGGTTCCGACTAATCGTTTACGGACAGACATGAATCCGTATCTTTTCTTACTCCTTTGTATAAATTTTCTTATGAAATATCGCCTTCTTTCCTGCCACATTATCTTCAGTCTCCTTATCTACGCACTCTTCTGCGTCCCCTATGCTCAAGCTGCACAGATACCCACCCTTGATCTGACGGCAAAGTACCGACCGGGACAGCGACAGGAAATCACGCCTGATTATATAGAGCACACCCGCTGGATAAGTCTGGGGAAATATGGCGACATTTCGGTGGTGAAAAAACGGATATATCGAACCGGCAACTCTGTAATCCGCCTGCCAAGGATACGAAAAAGGATCAGCTCCAGAAGCGTCATGATCATGGACGCGGAAACCGGGGACACTCTTTTCGCCCGGGCTCCTGACAGGCCTCGCCAGCCCGCCTCCACCATTAAGGTTCTCACCGGAATGATAGCAATCAAATCTCTGAAAAACAGCGACAGGGTTGGGGTCAGCCGACATGCTGCCCGTATGCCCCGATCAAAGATCTATCTGGATACTAAAAAACAGTATAAAGCCGACGACCTGATTAATGCCGTCCTGCTGGCCTCGGCAAATGATGCCAGTGTTGCCCTGGCCGAAAAAATCGCCGGCAGCGAGAAGGACTTTGCCCATATGATGACCCTGCGGGCAAAGCTCTGGGGAGCAACAAAAACAATCTGTCGCACAGCCACCGGCCTGACGGCTAAAGGGCAGCAATCAACAGCCAGAGATCTGGCAACAATTTTTCGCCATGCAATGAAAGATGGTGAATTTGCACGACGTATGCAGCAAACCAGAATAACAACCTCATTTGGCCGGATCTTGCATAATCATAACAGAGCCCTGTGGAGGGTCAAGGGTGCCAAAGGCGGCAAAACTGGATATACATTGGCGGCACGACAAACCTATGTAGGTAAATTTTCCAGAAAGGAAGGATCAATTATAGTTGCCATAATGGGCAGCGAGACCATGTGGTCCGACATAAAAAATCTTGTCGAGTATGGCTTTCTCCGCAAAAAGCAAATTGCACGAATCAAGGCCAAACATACCCTTGTCGCCAGGGCCGATTAAACATTTTTTGTGCCACAACAAAAAGATACAGCCAAAACAAAAAAGGCTTGCAGGAATAGCTCCTGCAAGCCTTTTTCATTTAATGACAACACGTCAGCGTCTATGTTACGCAACATAACCACCGACTATGACAAACCTAAATTGAGCGATTTTCATGCTTCGAAGTCTTCGCTTATCTGTTGTGGCTGTGACATAAAAAAATCTGGCCCAGCCATACTGGTTTACCCCAATAAAATCAAGACACACCTTCAAGCTGTCTTTCCACCAGCTCCAGGATTGCCTCCCGCTTAAATGGTTTTTCCAGGGTTGCTATATCACCAAGATAGCCGGCCATGGTCAGATACCTTTCAGCCTTGATGGCCCCGCCACCCGAAATGGCCAGGATACGCATATCAGGATAATCGCGGACAAGCTCCATGATAAATTTCAGGCCGTCTTTCACCGGCATGATCATATCGGTAATAATCAGGTCAAAGGCATAACGCGTAACCAGACGCATACCTTCTTCCCCGTTTTCTGCGGTATGTACTTCATATCCTTCATGCCCGAGCATCTGTGCCAACATCTGACGAATCTGCTCTTCATCGTCTACAACCAATATCCGCTTCAATGGTCAAGCCTCCTTCGTCTGTATTGGTTTACACCACCGCATCAAACAATGCCCTGGAACATCGGCAGCCCTTTTCCATGGGCAGAAACCCATAAAAAGGATAAACAATCCATTCCTCACAAATTCCGCCACTCTTAGTACATTACAATTTGGAAATAATCAATTCAAGGATTTTTTCATTTGCGGTCGGCAACTACCCGGCAAAATCTGCCGAACCCTCCGGGAATTGTCCCGGAAGACCAAAATGCCCGACCATGCTTATAATCGACAAACCAGTACCCGCCGGGTTTCCGGACGGCATCGACAAAGATGAACGGCTGCTCGGTTGAAAAACAGGGGTGTAAAAATTGATCGTTACTTTTTTCCTGTTCCATCAGCGAAAGAGCCTCAGCCATGGAGGGAAAACACCAGTCATGGTAACCGGCAAACCCTTCCACATTCATCTTTTCCAGCACTTTACGCATGGATCTATGGCTCATGATATCTGAACCACCTCGCTGCCACATCAACCCCGTCACCAGATCTGTTACTGTTTTCCCATCACCGTTATCAACAAGAACATTGGTAAATGTTCCACCGGGATTGCGCTCATGATCAACAAGATTATACTCGTTCACAAGAGAGACAATATCCTCTTCGGTAAGCTCCTCCGGGCCATGGGGCAGGGCAATGGGTTGAACCTCGGGGTGCGGATCATTGACATCCGGCAAACAACTTTCTCCCAAGCCTTCCTTCTCCTCCTCCGGAACAGGAATTATCAGGGAGGAATCTTTCGCGTCAATGATATTTTGCCGAAGCCAGGCTTTTAACTCCTCATTAATACCATAGGTCCTCTCATACAGGGCAACTTTACCCTGTTCATCCACGCAATTCCGGACCATCTTTTCCGGTGCGACTATTTCCGCAACAACCCGGGCATGTTTTATCCCTCGCTCCATCAGACAGAGCCGGGGCACATCCTCCCAGGCATCTATAAAAAAATAATAAATGCGCTCCTTTTTGCTGCGAATCCGTTCCTTCCCCCCCCATGATTCAAAGGTGCCGAAGGTATATTCCGGACACATCTCCCAATCCACAACCTGACCATCCTTTAAGTCTAACAGAGCAAACATCCCCATAAACATCCTCCACAATATAATGGACAAAATTTTTCCACTATTTAATAGTTTTTTTCACTTTAGAATAGTATCCATTATTATGTCAACAGGAAAAGTGCTCCACCTTAAGAGTTTTCAACTCGTTCGTGTTACTCTATCGATGAAAGACAAATCAACCTGAATTGAGCGTTTCACCCCATCCGGAGTCTCGCTGCGCTCGCTTACCTGCGAACTGACCCGCTCGAAGTCTCCGCTTATCTGCGCAAATATGACGTAGCTGTAAGCAGTTACAGGTCTGAGGCAATGAAAACGCACAGTTATTTGCCCTGTGAGGAGTTACCGATGATACTTGACAGTCGGCAGGCAACTGCTTATAAATCAGCGAGGCTGGGCATGGCCAACCCTTATTATGAAGATCAGTTGGGCGGCAGAGAACGCTAGCAGCTTCAAGCTCAATTTATCATTTTAAATATACTTTTAAGAGGTCAATTATGGTTCGTTTACGAATTTTCTCCTGTATTTCTCTCACTGTATTTTTCCTTACAATGGCATGTCTAACGACAAACAATACATTCGCTGCAGCCGCCGGACTTAACGGCAAGCCCATTAAGGGCAAGGTACTGGAAACCATGAATACCGGTGGCTATACATACCTCCGCCTTCAAGGTCCGGAAGGCGACGTATGGGTGGCTGTTCCGGAAACCAAGGTACAAAAAGGGCAGCAGGTCGAGTGTCAACCGGGGATGACCATGACCAATTTTAAATCAAAGACCCTTGGACGAACCTTTGATTCTATTATTTTTTCCTCTGGTCTCGGAAATGGCGGCAAATCATCAATGTCAAACCCGCACGCCGGCAACTCTTCAACAACCGGCAGGAAAAATGGAAGTTTTCGCGAGGCCCTGCAGGCAGAACAAGGTGGCGCTCCGACAGCAGGAGCAGTTACCGGCGGTGCGGCAGCGATGGGCGGAGCAATGATGGCCTCCGGCGGCAGCGCTACGGCTGTTGTTCCATCCAAAGACATCAAAGTCGAAAAGGCCAAGGGAAAAAATGGATATACCGTCGGCGAATGTTTTACCCTGGGGAAAAAACTGAACAATAAAATAGTCAGAGTTCGAGGCAAGGTGGTTAAATTGTCGCGGATGATCATGGGCAAGAACTGGGTTCACATTCAGGATGGCACCGGCAATCCCATGAAAAATACGCATGATCTTGTTGTCACGACTATGGCGGAACCAAAGCTGGATTCCGTTGTGGTTGTTGAAGGGACCCTGCATGCCGACAAGGATTTCGGCGCCGGCTACAAATACAAGGTCATTATAGAGGATGCCGAAATAAAATAACGGTTCTCCATGCATGTTGTCGTTGTCGGTCCCGGGGCTCTCGGGTCATTGCTGGCGGTGCAACTTGCTCCGCAGCTCAAGGTAGCAGGAGGAACTCTCCACCTTCTTGATCACAACCAAAAACGCGCGGCCGAACTTATGCGGAGTGGAATCACTCTACTCAAATTCGGCCGCCAGTTTACTGCTCATCCTGCTGTCACAGCCGATCCGGCGAAAATTTCCGCCTGTGATATTCTTCTTCTCTGCGTCAAAAGCGGCAATGTGACCAAGGCCCTTCATCATGCGGGTTCCCTCATTACAGAGAAGACCCTGGTTGTCGGTCTACAGAACGGCATGGCCCACATTGAAACCTTACGGCAGTCAAAGGGTATTGCGGTTGCGGCTGTGTCCTCTACCGGGGCCACACTTGCGACACCCGGTCAGGTTTTATTTGGTGGTGCGGGAGTGACCCTCTTCGGCCTGCTCTCTAATAGTCGGGAGAGCTCAAAGCGCCTGAAACGCCTGGTCTCCCTTTTCAACCTGGCAGGACTTGAAGCTCTACTTGTCCCGGATATCCGGCCCAGGCTCTGGGAAAAACTCTTTGTCAATGTGGCCATCAATCCCTTAACAGCTATTCATAAACGAAAAAACGGTCAACTGCTTACCTCCTGCTCAATACGAAACATTATGAAAATGGCCGTTTCCGAGGCCAAAACTGTTGCAGAGGCAAATAGAATACACGTTATTGGCGATCCGCTTGCCCTGGCCTTTACCATCTGTCGCAGGACGAAAAACAATACCTCGTCCATGCTGCAGGATGTTCTTAAAAAACGACCAACCGAGATTGATGCCATCAACGGATATATCGTCAGCGAAGGAAAACGATTGAATATTGATACGCCCGTCAATGCGGATCTTGTTCACCAGATACGAATAATTGAACGTTCATGGCAGGCGGCGGCATGAAAATCAGGCAAGAAAAAATCAATCCTGCGTATCTTGGATTTGATTTTGACGGCGTCATAGCTGACACCGCCGAAGTCTTTATCCGACTGGCCTGTGAAAAATATAACTTCTGTAACATCCGGATTGAGGATATTACAGATTTTGAGGTAGACCGGTGCCTTGATATTGCACCGGAAATCATCCAGTCTATTTTTACGGAGGTTTTGCTTGATTCCATAGGAACCGGCCTGCAGCCGATGCCCGGGGCGGTGCAGGTCCTCGGCGAGCTGACGGAACAGGCTGAGCTCACGGTGGTTACTGCCAGACCTTCCCCGGAACCTGTTCGTGACTGGCTGGAGACATTTTTACCGGTCACAACCTGCTCCCGCATTCATATTATCGCCATGGGAGCCCACGACAGCAAAGAAGTGCATATACAAAAAGGTGGCCTCACCCATTTTATTGATGACCGGGCCGAAACCTGCACCCAGCTGAGCAGTGTCGGCATCGGCGCCATTGTCTTTGCCCATCCCTGGAATAAAAACCGTCATGACCTGCCGACAGTCAACAGCTGGCGGGAAATCCGGGCGCTCTGCCTGTAAGAACTGCCAAATTAACTTCCATGAAATGTCCAAAATGCGGAACTTTGATTCCCCTGTACAAAAATCCGGTTCCCACCGTCGATATCATTATCGAGTCAGGGCAAGGTATTGTCCTGATTGAGAGAAAGAATCCGCCCCATGGCTGGGCACTGCCGGGCGGGTTTGTCGATTATGGGGAATCCTATGAACACGCCGCCATCCGGGAAGCAAGAGAAGAAACAAGACTTGAGGTGCAGCTTGTCAGGCAGTTTCACACCTATTCCGATCCCGATCGTGATCCACGGCAGCACACGGCATCAACTGTTTTCATCGCCCGGGCACAAGGAACTCCCCGGGGCGCGGATGACGCATTGCAGGCCAAGATATTTACCCGGACCAGCCTGCCTCCCCTTGTCTTTGACCACGGAAAAATCATCGATGACTACTTCAATAAGAGGTATTAA
>CAZURY010000074.1:0-8177 GCA_964623145.1 uncultured Desulfobulbus sp.
TCTTCCACTGCCTTGGCTGCGTCCCTGGTGAAGAAGATCACCAGATTATCGCCGGGGCTTATGACGGAATCACCGGAAGGGATAACAACCTCATCGCCTCGGACAATAGCTCCAACCACGGAGCCGTGGGGGAATTTGCATTCTTTAAGAAGGCAATCAGCAAAGGTGTTACTCTTTGGAACGGTAACCTCCATGACCTCGGCGTCACTGTCCAGGATGGTTGCAATCGAAACAATGGATCCGCGCCGTACATGCCGAAGGATCATGTCGGCAGCAACCTGACGGGGGCTGAGCGCCACATCAATTCCGAGTTTGCCGAGCATGGGGATGAAGTCGTGTCGGGTGATTTTGGTGATGCATCTTCTGGTGCCGTGATGTTTGGCCAACAGGCTGGAGAGAATGTTTGTCGTGTCCGAACCCGTCACCGTGATGACCAGGTCGGCAAGATCTATTCCCTCTTCCAGGAGATCATGGGCTTCAAGTCCGTCAAAGTTGAGCACCAGGGAATGGGCCAGGTTCTCCGCAAGGAATTTGCATCGCTCCTTATCTTCCTCGACTATTTTTATATTGATATCGAGCTCTTCAAGCTGGCGGGCAACAAGATACCCGATATCGCCGCCGCCGATTATAAAAACCTTTTCCGGCAGTCGGCTGGCAAAGTTGAATAACTGCTCAACCTTGGCGATCTCATCTTTGAGGACCATTAAATAGATCTTGTCGCCCTCTCTTATTACATCGTCACCGCGGGGGATGATGGTTTCCCCGTCTCTGATGATGGCCGTCATGACATACTGATGGGTTCCGTGCCGGCGCCCCAGGTCAAAGAGCGATTTGCCGATGTGCGGGTTGTTGTTTGTAACGACATAACCGAGCAGCAGGACTTTCCCCTCAGCAAATTCCGCCGTATCAAAGGCATCCGATACGTGGATAAGTTTGAGGATTTCATCGGCCATTGCCCAGTCCGGACTGATCAGCAGGTCAACCCCAAGGGCTTCCTCGTTAAGTGACATGCCGGGAGTCAGGAAATCTTCATTTCGCACCCTGGCTATTCGGATTTTGACGTCATAGCGCCTGGACATGATGCAGGCAACCAGATTGACCTCATCACTATCGGTGACGGCGATGAAGAGGTCGGTTTTAGCAATGCCGGCCTCGGCCAGGATCCGTGCTGAAGCGCCGCTGCCATGGACCGTCAGGATATTCAGCTCCTTTTCGATCCGGTCCAGTTTGTCCTTGTCCCTGTCGATCAGGACAACCTCCTGACCTTCTGACGAAAATTTTGAACAGAGATACTGGCCGACAAGACCGGCCCCGACAATCATTATTCGCACGTCTGTATACTCCTTGTGAAATATCCGGGTTAACGGGTCAGGAATTTACCGGGGTCCAACTGATAAAAGCCCATATCGGCGGGCTGCTGCGCTTTACGGTAACACTCCCGTCCCTGTTGAAGGTGGTAATGGAGTGCAGGTAGTTTTTCAACAGCTTTTTTTCACCTGCTTCAAGGTCACGAAACATCCACAGGTAGCCTTGCAGCGCCTCCTCTTCATCAGCGTAAGGCACCTCCTTTTCCAGTTCAATATAGTCGATTTTCGGCAGATATCCCATCTGGTAAAGAAGGTTTATCGTGTATATGTAGTCAGGCCCTGTGGACAGGGGGCGGTTGATGGCGGCAAAAGCATCCGGATCAAAAGGACCGTGTCCGACCCTGTCGGTAATGACAACCTTCATACGTGCGTGGGCTGTAAGCTTAACCAGGGCGGCCTTGAGATCAACAACGGCGAGTGAGCGCGAGGCAACGGCAACATCGTGGGGGGCAATACCGTGGTGTTGCCAGTTGTCTTCCCAGGAACAATGATGGAGCCTTATATTGTCAAGCCCCTGCTCAGCTGCTTTTTGCGCCAGGATCTCAAGCATTTTTTTTGAGAAGTCAATGCCGCTCACCTTGCGGACCTGTGAGGCCAGGGGCAGAGCCAGGGTGCCTGGTCCGCAGCCGGCATCAAGAAGCGACCACTCCGGCTGTGGGTTCAGCAGTTCAATAAATCGATCGATATAAATGGATGTTGCTGTGCGTTTGGCAAAAGAGAGCGCCTTTTTATCCCAGTCAGCAGCCTTTTTTGATTTCCAGGTTTTTTTGCTTTTCGCCTGTTTCCATAAGAGATTCCAGTCAAGCCCGGTGATATCCAGATTGTTCATAAGCAGCCTTGTTGACATGTTGGTCACGAATAAACCGGCATGGCCGGCCGGATGCGTAGACTTCGGGTTTTCGGATTACAGTTACAATACCCGGTGAAATATCAGATATTCTTGCCGCTGTGGGTAGATATTTTCGGATATTATGGTGGTCGATGGTTAAATAATTTGACAGAGTGGGTTGCTGTGATTAAAATGTAAAATTTTTATACTATGGAAGATTCGTGTGCCATTAATGTTTTTTCCCCAACGTAAATGGCCTGCCGCCCCCTCCTGCTGTGGTTTCTTCAGCGCAGGCTCCGGAAAAACAACGTTGTTTTTTGGCGTATCAATGGCAAAGAGTAAACAGAATAATCTTAGATTGAACGGAATACAAGGAATAGAATATGAGTAAACGAACATTTCAGCCCTCAAATATCAAAAGAAAACGAACCCATGGCTTTCGTGTACGCATGTCCACTCGTGCCGGCCGGGCTATTATTAAACGTCGCCGGGCAAGAGGACGTAAACAGTTATCAGCCTGATGTTACCAGGGCAATACAGGCTTCCTAAAACCTGTCTGTTGAGAAATAATCAGGAGTTTGACCGGGTCTACAGCCAGGGAAAACGATTGCATGGAAACGGATTTTCCCTTATCTATACCGCTAATACAGCCGACCGGAATAGATTGGGTATAAGTGTACGGAAAAAAACAGGCAGGGCGGTTGATCGCAACAGAATCAAGCGAATTATTCGTGAGGCTTTTCGTTTGCACAGGGGACAATTCCCGAAAAACAGTGATATTGTTGTAACGGTCCGGCCCGGTTTTTCACTGCAGTCACCTTCTGAGGTTGTATCAGCTGTGGTTGGCCTTCTGCGACATGCCGAACAGGCGCAATAATGTGTCGCTCCTGTCGGAAAACGATTGGATCTGCTGATTCGGTTAATCAACCGCGTGGCTTTTTTACTCAATTGTGTCTTTTGTGTGTCCGTGTCTATCAGGTCTGTATTTCTCCACTTTTCCCGCCAACTTGTCGTTATACTCCAACCTGTTCTCAATATGCCGTGGAGGCTATAGCCCGTTACGGTCCTGTGCGGGGGACAGCAAAGGCCGTGTGGCGGATACTTCGATGCCATCCCTTTTCCCGTGGCGGATATGATCCTGTACAGTAACGGCCTCATGCCGCATGCATCAGGAATGGTTGCGGAAATATTTTCCGGCGCTTTTTTTTAATTCAAGGAAAGAAAAATTCATGGATCTTCAACGAGCCTTTCTGGCA
This sequence comes from uncultured Desulfobulbus sp., assembly GCA_964623145.1. GTDB lineage: Bacteria > Desulfobacterota > Desulfobulbia > Desulfobulbales > Desulfobulbaceae > DRLX01. Next base: position 3,453 of record CAZURY010000074.1, read on the forward strand.
ATAGTTTTATCGTTTATTATTCTGTTTGGCTACCAGTACTTGTTTGTCAAGCCTGTGGCTAGGCAGCCGCATAACGGTGTCCAGCAGGCGGAGCAAAAGGAAAAAGCCGGCCCGAATGCAACGGTGCAGACAACAAAGAAACAGGTGCCTGTCGCGGCAAAGCCTGCAGTTGTGCAACCTGTGGCGCCGGTTATTGCCGTGGATCCCGATGCCCGGGATATTACCATAGAAACTCCGCTGTATACTGCTGTTCTTACCGAGCAGGGTGGAGGTTTCAAGCATTTTATTTTAAAGAAGTACAGAACGCAACTTGCCAAGTCTTCGCCAAACATGGATCTGGTGCCCGATACGGGCATTGGCGAGCTGCCGATTATTTTTTCCCTCGATAACGGAGCCGGTACGGCGCTGCCGGCCTATCGGGCGGACCAGGACAAGGTTTCTCTGACAGGTGACGGCGATACCCGCACTTTGACGATGAAAGCAACGCTTGCCGGTGGAGCGGTGGTGACAAGGACCATGGTATTTCACGGCAACAGTTATATGATTGATCTGGCTTATAAGGTTGACAATCCGGGGACTGATCCTGTCACTATTTCTCCGGCCATGAGCATGAATAATACACCGTTTGCCCATGGCAGTACAACCAGTCGTTATCTTTTCAGCGGACCAGCGCTTTATGTTGATAACAAGCTGAACCAGGTTAAACCCAAGAAGCTGATTGACGGACCAAAGGTTTTCCAGGGTGACGTCAGCTGGGCGGGTTATGAAGACAATTATTTTATTGATTCCATCCTTCCCTTGACCAAGGGGAACCACCAGGTAACAATCGGTGGTACGGCAAGCAGGGTCAGAACCGTTGTTTCCGAAGGAGAAGTTACTCTGGCCCCGGAGAGTTCCGCCGTTTATCATTACAAGATGTATTTTGGTCCGAAAAAGCTTTCCATTCTAAAGAGTGAAGATCATAACCTGTCAAAGGCGATAAATTTCGGCTGGTTTGACGTGTTGGCAAAGCCGACCCTCTGGCTTTTGAATTATCTCTATACATATATTGGCAACTACGGTGTTGCCATTATAATTGTTACCATCCTTATTAAAGCGGTTTTCTGGCCCATTACCTCAAAAGGTATGCGGTCTATGAAAAACATGCAGAAGCTCCAGCCCAAGGTTGCAAAACTTAAGGAGAAGTATAAGGACGATCCAAGCAGAATGAACCAGGAGATGATGGCCCTGTACAAAACGTACAAGGTGAATCCCGTTGGTGGCTGTTTACCGATGATCATTCAGATTCCCTTCTTTTTTGCTCTGTACCGTGTATTGATGGCGGCAATTGAGCTCCGGCATGCCCCGTTTATGCTCTGGATCAATGATCTCTCCGCTCCTGACAGGTTGATGATTGGTTTTGATATTCCCTATGTTCACGGTATTCCGGTGTTGACATTGTTAATGGGGCTTTCCATGTATTTGCAGCAGAAGATGACGCCGACCACGGCTGATCCGACCCAGGCAAAGATTATGCAGTTTTTACCGGTTGTGTTTACCTTTATGTTTATTAACTTTGCTTCAGGATTGGTTCTTTACTGGTTTGTCAACAATCTGCTTTCCATCCTCCAGCAACAGCTTATTAATCGACAGGTGAAGGCGGCATAACCCTTTCGAGAAACAGGAAGAATGTATATGGCTCAAGGAAAGGATTTTTACGGACAGGAAGTTACGACAATTATAGAGGAAGCATGCCGGGAGTTTGGAGTATCCCAGGAAGAGCTGGACATTGAGGTGCTGGAAACCGGATCTGCAGGGATCTTTGGATTGTGCCGCAAGAAGGCACATATAAGGGCGCAAAAAAAGGCGTCTCAATCAGGTTCAGGCGAAAGCAAATCCAAATCTGATCCTCCTGCCGCCGTTGAAAAAAAAGCTGCGGGCCCTAAAAGAGCCACTCAGCGGCCGGTAAAACAAAAGAACAAGGAGCCTGCCGGCGGCAGAGAGGTACAGCCGGCGGCGACTGAGGAAGGGAAGAAGAAAAAAACTGAGCAATCCACCAAACCGCAAACCAGGGCTAAGAACAGGCCCGAGAAAAAAAATATCCCTGAAAAGATTGAACCGCCGACAGAGGAGGTCCTGGCTCGGGCCAAAAACGATATATGTCAGTTGCTTGAATTGATGGGATATCCTTCCACGGTTACTCTTAAGGTGGAAGATACGGCGCTTCGCTGTCATATAAGTGGTGAGCATGAAGAGGTGCTTATCGGCACTGAGGGTCGTACCCTTGACAGTATGCAGTATCTGCTGCGAAAGATGATGAGTGGCAGCCTGCCGGAGCGAATGATGCTTTCGCTTGATGCCGGAGATTTCCGTCAGCGTCGGGCCGAGGAGCTTAAAGCCCGTGCCCTGCAGCTTGCCGGAGAAGTCAAGGAAACCGGAAAAACCCAGGCCATTCCGGCGCTGAACCCTGCTGAACGGCGGGAAGTACATATGGTCTTACAGGAGGACAAGGCCATTCGCAGTCGTTCTGTTGGTGATGGATTGTTTAAGAAGATTCTTATCTACAAGCCGGGAAAAGGGAACAAATCATCTCGAAAACGCAGGGGCCGTCAAAGTGGCCGTTCCACAGAAAACTGATACCATTGCCGCCATTGCCACTCCTCCCGGTATCGGCGGTATTGGAATAATTCGTATATCCGGGCCAGAGGCCCTTGCTATTCTGCAGCGGATTTTTTGCCCTCACCGCAAAAAACTTCAAAAATTCCAGAGTCATCGATTCTATTACGGAACTGCTGTCGACCGGAGTCGGCAGCAGGTTCTCGATGAAATTCTTGCTGTGTATATGTGTGCTCCGGCCACCTATACCCGTGAGGATGTGGTTGAATTACACTCCCATGGCTCCTGGCTGGTTCTCCAGTCCATCCTGACCGAGGTCTTTGCGTCCGGGGCGCGACCTGCAGAACCGGGTGAGTTTACGAAAAGAGCCTTTCTTGCCGGGCGCATTGATTTGACCAGGGCCGAGGCGGTTATTGACCTGTTACAGGCCAAAACGAGCAGTGGAGTTCAACTGGCTGTTGGTCAGTTACAGGGCAACCTGGAGGAAGCGCTGGCCCCGGTTCAAGATGCTCTTATCCGTCTGTTGGCGGTTGTTGAAGTGGCCATTGACTTTCCCGATGATGATGTTGAGATTCTGGATACAGCTCACCAGCGACGGCTGCTTTTAGAGAAAGTAATACAGCCGGTGGAACGATTACTCCGCCTTGCCGATCAGGGAAAGGTTATTCGTGAGGGAGTGCATGTTGTTATAGCCGGACGACCCAATGTCGGCAAATCGAGTCTACTCAACGGGTTGCTTCGGGAAGAGCGGGCCCTGGTGACAAATATTCCAGGTACGACCCGGGATACCATTGAAGAGATGATTTCAATCCATGGTATTCCTGTACATTTAGTCGATACGGCGGGTATCCACGCCCATGAGGATCTGGTTGAAGAACTGGGCATGGAACGAGCGCGGCAAAAATTGCGTGAAGCCGATCTGGTATTATTTTTGATTGATGCAGCCGCAGGAATAACCGGCCAGGATTTGGAGCTGTATCGGCTGGTTCGGGAGCGGAACCATCTTGTCGTCTATAATAAAAAGGACCTGGTTGATGGGAACAGGTTGACCGAATTGGAAAAAAAGTTCGGCGATGCAGTCTCAATACGGATATCGGCGCGAACAACGGATGGACTTGCGGAGCTGCAGGAGGCAATATATAAAAAAATACTGGCAACCGAGGGCCGGGAGATGGAAGAGCTACTTCCCTGTGCGCCAAATGTTCGACATAAGGCGATATTAACGGCGACACTGGATGCCTGTCGGCGGCTTGATCAAGCTCTGGTCATGCAGGCCCCGGCAGATCTGCTGGCTGTCGAGTTGCAGACGGCTTTGGATAATTTGAGCGATATTGTCGGACTAACCACGCCCGAAGATGTGCTGGAGAAAATTTTTGCCGAATTCTGCATCGGAAAATAAATGGTTAACCTGTATATTTTTGAAAGGTTGTAGCTCTACCGGACTTACATTTCCTACTTTTCTACCTGCTGTTTTTCCTTGCCCTTCAGGGTCGCTTTTCCTCCTTCCTGAAGCGCCTGTTTCCGACTTGCGCTATGGATCTCACCCTCCAGAGAGGCTCCCGGCTCTACGGTAAGGTTGGTCGATGTCAGCTTGCCTTTGATTGATGCTGTACTGTGTGCCGTTACCAGCCGGGCGTCAACATCTCCTTCGATGGTTCCGTGGCATATAAGGGCGCCCAGTTCCAGATTACCGTTTACTCTGCCGGTTTCACTGAGTACCAGGTATTCACCCTTGATATTCCCAATCACCGCCCCATCGATTCTGGCCTTTCCCTTAAAGCTGATCTCCCCGGTAATGTGCATTTCTTTGGAGATAATGCAGGATATCGCCTCTTTTGAAACGAGATCGACCTCATCCTGGAGAGTTTCTTTCTTTGTAAAAATTGCCATGTTGTCGGGAGATTATTTTTTGGAGAGCAGGCTGGCGATTCGTAAGAATTTCATGGGGTCAATAGTCTTTTTGTTGCGATGAACTTCATAATGCAGGTGTGAGCCGGTGCTGCGGCCGGTGTTGCCGACAAGACCTATAACCTGGCCACGGGTTACCTTGGCCCCGGCTTTTACCAGTCGTTTGCTGAGGTGTGCGTACAGGGTTTCGTAACCATGACCATGATCAATGACTATGCAGTT